>JAICSG010000606.1 GCA_025937035.1 Thermoanaerobaculia bacterium
AGCCCGGCCTGATGCTGACCGTGAGCAGCGACGGCGGCAAGTCGTTCAGCGCCGCCATCAGCCTCAGCAGCGGCCTCGGCGGCGGCCCTCACAGCGACCACCACGCGCTGTGGATCAACCCGAAGAACTCGAACGAGATGCTGCTCGGCACCGACGGCGGGGTCTACATGTCCTACAGCCAGGGGCGCCAGTGGCATCACATGGGAACCCTGCCGGTGGCCCAGTTCTACCACGTCAGCTACGACATGGCCCGGCCCTACCGCGTCTACGGCGGTCTGCAGGACAACGGCTCGTGGTCGGGCCCCTCGGCGGGGCTCGGCGGCACGATCCAGAACAAGGACTGGGTCAACGTCGGCGGCGGCGACGGCTTCTGGGCCTACGCCGACGCGGCCGATCCGGACATCGTCTACTCCGAGTCGCAGGGGGGTGAGATCACCCGCCGGCGGGTCTCCACCGGCGAGGAGAAGTCGATCAAGCCGCTGCCGGGCGCGGGCGATCCGCCCTACCGGTTCAACTGGAACACCCCCATCCAGACCAGCCCGAACGATCCCAAGACCATCTACCTCGGCTCGCAGTTCCTCTTCCGCTCGCGCGACCGCGGGGACTCCTGGGAGAAGATCTCGCCGGACCTCTCGACCAACGATCCCAAGATGCAGCAGCAGATGAAGTCGGGCGGCCTCACCGTCGACAACTCCTCGGCGGAGAACCACACCACGATCTTCACCGTCAGCGAGTCGCCCAAGAACGCCCAGGTGATCTGGGCGGGCACGGACGACGGCAACCTCCAGGTGACCCGCGACGGCGGCAAGAGCTGGACGAACGTGGCGCCCAACGTCTCCGGCCTACCCAAGGGGACCTGGGTCTCCTGCGTGGACGCCGGCCGCTTCGAGGAGGGGACCGCCTTCGCCACCTTCGACGGCCACCAGACGGGGGACATGAAGACCTACGTCTACCGGACGGCGGACTTCGGCAAGACCTGGAAGCCGATGATGACCGACGCCCTCTCGGGCTACGCCCACGTGGTGCGGCAGGACCTGGTGAATCCGGACCTCCTCTTCCTGGGCACCGAATTCGGCCTCTACGTCTCGGTGGACGGCGGCGACCGCTGGGCCCGGTTCACCGGCAAGCTCCCCAAGGTGGCGGTGCGCGACATCGCCATCCATTCGCGGGACGGCGACCTGATCCTCGCCACCCACGGCCGGGGCGTCTACATCGTCGACGACCTCACCCCGCTGCGGAAGCTGACCCGCCAGGCGCTCGACGCCGACGTGGTGATGCTCCCGTCCCGGACCTCGGTGATGGCCATCCCGGCCAGCGTGCAGGACTTCCCCGGCGACGACGAGTACGTGGCCTTCAACCCGGACGAGGCGGCCACGATCACCTACTACCTCAAGAAGCGCCACATCTTCGGCGACCTCAAGGTGGAGGTCTACGACTCCAAGGGGCAGCTCCTGTCGACCCTGCCGGGGGGCAAGCGGCGGGGGATCAACCGGGTGAGCTGGCCGATGCGCCTGCCGCCCCCGAAGCTGCCGCCGGCCAACTCGCTGGTGATCGGCTCGCAGTACGCGCTGTTCGGCCCGCGGGTCCCTCCCGGCACCTACACGGTGAAGCTGATCCAGGGGGACAAGACCTACACCAGCCAGGTGGAGCTCGTGCCCGACCCCCGCTCCACCCACTCGGCCGAGGACCGGGCGGTGCAGCACGAGACAGCGCTGGCCCTCTACGGCATGCTCGGCCGCCTCACCTATGTGGCGGACACGGTGAAGAGCCTGGAGGACGGGGCTCAGGAACGGGCGAAGAAGCTGCCGGCGAACGACCGCCTGCGGCGCCAGCTCGAGACCCTGGCG
This sequence comes from Thermoanaerobaculia bacterium, assembly GCA_025937035.1. GTDB lineage: Bacteria > Acidobacteriota > Thermoanaerobaculia > Multivoradales > UBA5704 > DATARR01. The sequence continues at coordinate 1,848 of JAICSG010000606.1, forward strand.
GGCTCGCTCGAGACCTTCCGCGCCACCCTGGTCGCCACCGGCCCGGGCGGCTGGCTCTCCGGCGACGAGCAGCTCCGGGAGAAGATGGCCAAGGTCTACGGCGGCGTCAACGGCTACGACGGCCGGCCGACGCAGTCGCAGCTCGAGCAGGTGAAGGTGCTGGGCGACCAGCTCACCAAAGCCGAGGCCAGGCTCGCCTCCGTGCAGAGCGGCGAGGTGGCCACCGTCAACCGCGAGCTCGAGAAGCGCAAGCTGGAGCCGATCAAGGCCAAGAGCCGCGAGGATTGGAACAAGGAGGACGGAAAGCGGACGGCGGCGCTGCCGGCCTTCCTGCCGTTCACGATGACGCCTCTCGCGGGAGCGGAGAGCGACTAGGCTCCGAGCCCTCGCCCCCCAACCCCTCTCCCGCCCCGGGAGAGGGGTTTTTTGTTCCCTCCCGCCCCCTCCGCTGTCTAACCCCTCAGCATGGCTACCGCCGCCTTTCCCGCTCCGTTCGCTGGCCCCTGGGGGGCGGGCTCGGATATCCTTCGGAACGAGTCAGATCGCTGTCCGAAGCGTCTCCGAGTCACATTTCCCATGGATCTGGACCGCCTGAGCGACGAGGAGCTGATCGAGCGGGCGCGGCGGGAGGCCGCGTACGCGGAGGCCTGCCTCGCCGTCCTCTATAAGAGGTACTACCCGAAGGTGGCCGCCTGGTGCCTGCGCATCGGCGGCGACCGGCAGGAGGCGGCGGACCTCGCCCAGGAGGTCTTCCTCCGCGTCCACGAGCGCCTCGACGGCTTCCGGGGCGCCAGCCGGTTCTCCACCTGGCTCTATACGGTGACCCGGAGCGTGGCCATCAACCGCGGCGTGGCCGCCCGGCGCCGGCGGATGGACCCGCTCGACGAGGAGGGGGCCCCGGAGCCGGTCGAGCCCGCTCCCGGCGCGGACGAGGTGGTCGCCAGGGACCAGATCCTCCGCGAGCTCCGGCAGGCCATGGAGCGGGACCTGGAGCCTCTGGAGGCCAAGGTCCTCTACCTCCATTACGTGGACGGCGTGCCGCTCGCCGGCATCACCGATCTCCTCAAGCTCGAAAACAAATCGGGCGCCAAGGCCTACATCGTGAGCGGCGGGCGCAAGCTCAAGCGCCGCTTCGGCCGCTGGCTGGCCCGGCAATCCGCCGAAGGGGTCTCCTCATGAGCGAGCATGCGTCCCCCCTGACTCTCGAAGAGTGGCTCCGCGCCGCCTATGCCGGGGACGAGGCCGGCTGCCCGCCCCCGGAGGCCTTCCTGGAGGCCGAGGCGCTCGATCCCGCGGAGCGCCGCCGGCTCGACCGGCACGCCGACCGCTGCCCCGCCTGCGCCGCCGAGCGCGACCTGGCCCGGCTCTTCGACGCCGCTCCCGAGGAGGCGGGGGTCTCCCCCCAGGACGTCGACTTCGTGGTGGCGCGCCTCCAGGAGACCTCCCCCGTCAAGCCCGCCGGCGGGGCCGGCAAGGTCGTGCCCTTCCCGGCCGCCGGAGCGGGCCCCCGCCGGATGCCCTCCCAGGTCTGGAAGCTCGCCGCGGCGGTGATCCTGCTCCTCGGCGGCGGCCTCCTCTTTCGGCTCGCCAACCCCGGCGCGGCCCCCCACCCCCCCCCCGCGGTGGGGGGGCCCCGCCCCGGGGGGCCGCAGGGGGGGCACAACGCCCGGGGGGGCAACCCCCCCCAACCCCAGGG
>JAICSG010000460.1 GCA_025937035.1 Thermoanaerobaculia bacterium
CTGGAGCGGCACCTTCGCGAGGCTGTGGCCCGCACCCGGCTGCAACTCGAGCAGCAGGCGACAGACCGCGGCAGCCGCGACGCCGACGCGATCGCTGCCGGGATCTAGATCTTCACGGACCCGGCGTGCTATTGGCCCAGATTCGCGAGATTGTCGTATCACTGATACGACAATTGCTGGTGAATCAGGCGCGTGCCCTGGCATCCGGCTCGCAATCACAGGCGGCGGGGAGGAAAGGAGAACGAGATGATCAGCCGGCGGTTGCACCCTGAGCTGTTGCCCCTCATCGCGCTCATCGTCATCGCGGGTGGGATCTGGGCTTTCGCCGGCCTCGCGGATGAGGTCCGGGAAGGGGAGACGCGCCGCTTCGACGAGCGGGTTCTGCTCGCGTTGCGCAATCCGGCGGACCGCTCAGACCCCCTCGGGCCCGCCTGGGTCGAGGAGACGGAGCGCGATTTCACGGCCCTTGGGGGCGTCGGCGTGATGTCTCTCCTGACGCTCGGGGTGTGCGGATTCCTGCTCATCGACGGCAAGGACCGCGCGGCCCTTCTGGTGCTGGCCGCGGTCGCCGGCGCCCTGCTGTGGAGCTCGGTGCTGAAACACGGGTTCGAGCGGCCGCGACCGGACCTCGTCCCCCACGGCTCGTACGTCTATACCTCCAGCTTCCCCAGCGGCCACTCGACGATGTCGGCGGCCACCTATCTCACCCTCGGCGCCCTGTTGGCGCGCGTCCAGCGCCGGCGGCGGCTCAAGGTGTTCCTGCTCGGGTTCGCCATGCTGATCACCCTGCTCGTCGGCACCAGCCGCGTCTATCTCGGGGTCCACTGGCCGACCGACGTGCTGGCCGGCTGGACCCTGGGCGGCGTCTGGGCGCTCATCTGCTGGCTGCTCGCCCGCTGGCTCCAGCGACGCGGCCAGGTGGAGACGGACGGTCCGCCGCAGGACTGAGCGTCTCCCCTGCGCCTCGTCCCGCGATATGCTCCGGGCCGACAACCGTGACCCTGGAGGGTTCCATGAATCGTCGCCGCCTGTCCCTGATCTCCACCGTCCTCCTGCTCCTGATCTCCGCCGTCCTGGCCGCCGCGGCTCCCGGGCCGCCCGAGGACTACTCCGCCCTGCGCTGGCGCCTGGTGGGGCCCCGGCGCGGCGGCTGGGGGACGTGCGCGTCCGGCGTGCCGGGGCAGCCGGAGACGTTCTACTTCGGCGCCGCCGACGGCGGGGTGTGGAAGACCACCGACGCCGGACGCACCTGGAGCTCTCTCTTCGACCGTGAGAAGGTGGCGTCGATCGGGGCCCTGGTGGTGGCGCCGAGCGATCCGGCGGTGATCTACGTGGGCACCGGCCAGGTCACCTCCCGGTGGGACATCGCCTCGGGCGCCGGCATCTACCGCTCCGCCGACGGCGGCAGGACCTGGGAGGCGCGCGGGCTCGCCGACAGCCGCCACATCGGCCGCCTTTGGGTCGATCCCCGCAACGCCGACGTAGTGCTGGTGGCCGCCCAGGGGCACGTCTTCGGACCCAACGCGGAGCGCGGGGTGTTCCGCAGCACGGACGGCGGCCGGAGCTGGGAGAAGGTTCTGTTCGTGGACGACAACACCGGCGCCGTGGACCTCGCGGCCGATCCGGCCGCGCCGGACACGGTGTTCGCCGCCACCTGGCAGCTTCGCTACTACCCCTGGCTCTCCTACTTCACGCCCAGCGTCGGCCCGGGGAGCGGCATCTACAAATCGGCCGACGGCGGCAAGACCTGGACGCACCTCACCGGCCACGGCCTCCCCGACGGCACCCTGGGACGCATCGGCCTTGCGGTCGCGCCCGGCAGCCGGGGCGCCCGCGTTTATGCCACGATAAACGCCAACGGCCCCGGCTCGGGGCTCTACCGCTCGGACGACGGCGGCGCCAACTGGCAGTACGTCAACACCAACGGGGGGTTCGCCAGCGACTACTTCTCGATGATCGCGGTCGACCCCAAGAGCCAGGACACGGTCTACGTGATGGGGCAGTCGATCCGGCGCTCGGCCGACGGTGGCAAGACCTTCGACTTCTTCCGCGGCGCGCCGGGCGGCGACGACTATCACTTCCTGTGGATCGATCCCGAGCGGCCGGAGCGGATGATCGTGGCGAGCGATCAGGGGACGGTGGTCACCGTCAACAACGGGGCCAGCTGGAGCTCCTGGTACAACCAGCCCACGGGCCAGTTCTACCACGTGGCCACCGACGACCGCTTCCCCTACTGGATCTACAGCGGCCAGCAGGACAGCGGCACGGTGGGGGTGGCGAGCCGCAGCGACTACGGCCAGCTCACCTTCCGCGACTGGCATCCGGTGGGCGGCGACGAGCGCGACTACGACCTCCCCTTCCCCGGCGACCCCGACATCATCTACGGCAGCGGCCTCGGCGGGCGCCTCTCGCGCTGGGACGGCCGCACGGGGCAGGTCTCGAACGTGGCTCCGTGGCCGGTCTCCACCTACGGCGCGCGGCCGACCTCCGTGCGCTACCGCACCACCTGGATCACCCCGATCGCCATCTCCCCCCTGCCGCCGCACGCGATCTATCAGGGCGCCCAGGTGCTCTTCCGCTCGCTCGACGGCGGCCAGCACTGGGAGACGATCAGCCCGGACCTCTCGGGCGCCGTTCCCGGCACCCAAGGATGCGACACGGGGGACGTCCCCGTCTCGCGGGCCCGGGCCTGCGGCTTCGGCGTGATCTCGACCATCGCGCCGTCGCCGGTCGAGAAGGATCTGATCTGGGTGGGGACGGACGACGGGCTGATCCGCCTCACCCGCGACGGCGGCAAGCACTGGCAGAACGTCACCCCGCCCGGCCTCGCCGAGTGGAGCCGTCTGGCCCAGATCGATGCCTCGGCGACCTCCGCCGGCACCGCCTACGCCGCGGTCGACCGCCACCGGATGGACGACGACCACCCCTATCTCTATGTCACCCACGACTTCGGGAAGACCTGGACGCAGGCCACGGCGGGCCTGCCGGCCGAGGGCTGGGTGGCGGTGGTGCGCCAGGACCCGGTCAAGGCGGGGCTCCTGTTCGCCGGCACCAGCCGGGGCGCCTTCGTCTCCTTCGACGACGGCGCTCACTGGCAGCCGCTGCAGCTCAACCTGCCGACGACCGGCGTCAACGATCTCACGATCCACGGCGACGACCTGGTGGCCGCCACCGAGGGGCGCTCGCTCTGGGTGCTGGACGACATCTCGCCGCTGCGCCATCTGACCGGCTCGGTCACCGCCGCCACCCTCCTCCCGCCGGCCACGGCCTACCGGGTGGGGGCCAACCAGAACCGGGACACGCCGCTGCCGCTCGACGAGCCGCGGGCGTTCAACCCTCCGGCCGGCGCCATCCTCGACTACGTGCTGCCGGCCTCCGTGCGCGGCCCGGTCGTCCTGGAGATCGTCGATCCCAAGGGTCAGGTGGTGCGGAGCTTCCGTAGCGACGAGGCGCCGAAGCGTCCGGAGGCGGGGCAATACTTCGCCAACGACTGGCTGCAGGCGCCGTCCGCGCTGCCGGCTCAGCCCCACCACAACCGCTTCGTGTGGGATCTCCGCGGTCCGCGCCCGCGCGCCCTGGAGTACGACTACTCCATCGCCGCCGTGCCCGGCGCGGACACCCCCGAGCTACCGCAGGGGATCTTCGTCCTGCCGGGGACCTATCAGGTGCGCCTGACGGCGGACGGCAAGACCGTCACCCAGCCGCTGAAGGTCGCCATGGACCCGCGGGTCAAGACGCCGCAGGCGGATCTCGTGGCCCAGCACGAGATGTACGCGGCGGTCTCGCAGGCTCTGGCGCGGTCGACCGACGCCCAGGAGCAGATCGGGGAGATCTCGACGCGGCTCAAGGCCCTGGACGGCGAGCTCAGCGGCCGTCCGGGCTCGGCCGCGCTGCGGGAGATGGCGAAGCGGGTCGCGGCCGACGTCGCGGGCTTCCAGGCCGCGGGTGGCCGGCGGCGCGCCGCTCGCGGGGAGGACAACCTCGCCGCGAACCCCGCCGTCCTCACCCCCCACGCCACCGATCTGGAAGGGGCCGACCGCGCCCCCAACGCGCCGCAGCGCGAGGCTTTCGAGATCTACCGGAAGCAGCTCGACGCGGCGCTGGCGAAGTGGCAGGCGCTCCTCAACGGGGAGATCCGCGATCTCGACCGCCAGGTGCGCGCGGCCGGGTTGGCGCCGGTGGTGCGGTGAGCGCACAGTAAGGTCCCTCGCAGCGGCCTGTCCCGCCCGGGATTGAAATCCCGGGCGAACCAGGCCGCCGCGCCAGAGCTGCCCCTTGGCGGCGGGCCCGGCCTCCGATACCCTTCCTCCGCTGAGCCTGGCAGCCCGGCCAAGCCGGAGACCCGAGGAGACCCCGCCCATGCCCGATTCCACCGTCCATTTTTCCGTCGTCGAGC
>JAICSG010000714.1 GCA_025937035.1 Thermoanaerobaculia bacterium
CGCCGATCCCCCGCAGCACCTCCTCGACGCCCGGCCCCAGCGTCCGCATACCCACCGGCACCAGCGGCTCGGGATCGGGCCCGAGGTCGAAGCTCTTCGGGCCGTCCGATCCCAGGATGGTGGTCGAGGAGACCTCGGCCCAATCGTGATCCTCGGTTGCCACCCAGAAGACGGCGACCGCCGGCTCCCCCGCCGCCTCCAGCGCCGCGGCCCAGCGGGAGACGGCCACCATTTTCGCCAGGGTATAGAGGGGGCCGCCGAGGAGCCCGGGCTGCTGCCCCGAGACCACCACGCGCACCGCCGGATCGGCCAGGCGGGCGGCCAGCCGGTCGGCGCCCGGATGCCCGTAGCCGCGGTTGGCCACCGCGAGGGCCTCCGCCAACTCGCGCCGGTGGGCGGCGGTCTTCGGCTGGGAGGGCAGGGAGGACGGCAGACCGCCCCGCCCCAGGAAACGCAACGGCTCCAGAAGGTCGAGGTCGCGGCCGGCGAGCCAGGCCGAGGGGAGCGGCCCGAGGAAGTGGGCTGCCGCGAGATCGACCTCTAGATCAGGCCGGCTTATGACCGATGAGGATGAGGCGTTCGCTGTCACGCGCGTAAGGGTCTCCCTGAAAGTTGCCGAAGAGGGCGTCGACCTCCAGGCCCGCCCAGCGCAGGCCGATGGTCACCTCCTCCGGCTGGTAGAGCCGCACGCTCTCGAGGAACGTGCGGGGGGGCTCGGCCGACGAGCGCACCGTGATGCGCTTGTTGATCCGCTGGGTCGCCGGGTCGAGCCAGCGCTCGACCTCGGCCACGCCGTCCTCCAGCGGCTCGGTGCCCCGTGGTCTCAGATGCTCGACGGCGGTCCCGGGATTCATCAGATCGATCAGGAACCGGCCGCCGGTGGGGAGGACGCGGACGATCTCCTCCAGCACCCGAAAGTTCTCCCGCTCCCGCTCGAAGTAGCCGAACGAGGTGAAGAAATTCAGCACCCAATCGAAGCTGCCGTCCGTGAACGGCAGCAACCGCATGTCCCCGGCCACCCGGGGAAGGCCGCGCGCCCGCATCCGGGCGAGCAGGGCCATCGACAGGTCGAGCCCCAGGGTCCGGAACCCCCGGCGGCGCAGGGCCGCCGTATGGCGTCCGGCGCCGCAGGCGAGGTCCAGCACCGCCCGCGGGCGCGGCCCGGTCAGATGCCGCTCGACGAAGTCCACGTGCTCCTCGGCCTCCGACTCGTCCCGGTGGGAGTACAGCTCCAGGTACTCCTCGCCGAACCAGTCTTTGTACCAGGGCATGGGGGGATCATATCCTCCGGCGTCCTACAATCTCGTTCCATGGCGCCCCCATTCCCCACCCCCACCTCCGCCTTGACCACCCCCGGCTTCACCCTCGGCCACGGCACGGACCGCGAGGCCTTCACCGGCGCCACCGTGATCCTCTGTCCGGAGGGGGTGCTCGCGGCGGCGGAAGTGCGGGGGTCGGCCACGGGCACGCGGCAGTTCGACTCCCTGGTCTCCGGCCAGCACGTGTCGAGCAAGGCCCACGCGGTGGTGCTCGCGGGCGGGAGCGGCGCCGGCCTCTCGGCCGCCGATCCGGTGGTCGAGTGGCTCGCCCGCCACGGATACGGATTCCAGACCGGCATTGTTCCGGTGCCGATCGTCCCCACGGCCATCCTCTTCGACCTCTCCATGGGCAAGCCGGTCGGCCCCTCGCGGGAGGTGGTGGAGGCGGCGATCGTGGCCGCGGCGCAGGGGCCAATCGAGATGGGGAGCGTCGGCGCGGGCACCGGGGCCACGGTGGGGAAGGCGAACCAGGGCCCGGTCAACGGGATGAAGGGGGGCTTCGGCTTCGCCAGCCTCACGGTCCCCGAGGGCCCCACGGTGGCCGCCGCCGTGGCGGTGAACGCCTTCGGAGACGTCCGCCGGCTGGACGGTACCCTCCTCGCCGGCTGCCGCGTCGCCCCAGACTCCAAGGAGCTCGCCCACGCCGAGAGCCTCCTGGCCAACCTCCCCCCCGACGCCGCCAGTCCCTGGGACGGCAACACCACCCTGGCCGTGGTGATGACCGACGCCGTCCTCTCCAAGGCCAACGCCCTCAAGGTCTGCCACATGGCCTTCGGAGGCTTCTACCGCGCCCTCTCACCCGCCCTCTCCCTCTACGACGGCGATCTGGTGGTGGTCCTCTCCGCAGGGGAGCGCAAGGCCCACGTCAACCAGATCGGGGTGCTCGCGGAGCGGGCGGTGGCCGAGGCGATCCTCGCGGGGGTGGAGGCGGCGGATGGGTTCGGGATCTTGCCGGCGGTAAGAGATCTGTGAGGCGCCCCCCGCCTACCGCCGCCGCTCCCTGTACCCCCCGCGAGACCGGTCCCTGGGCCCTGGACCGCCCCGCGGCTCCCGCGGCGGCCGCCGCTCCCGGTCCTGCCCCCGTCCCCGCGGCCCTCCCCCTCCCTCCGGCGTCGCCACCCGGATCTGCACGGGCCGGCCGCGGATGGTGGCGCGGGCCATCCGTTCGAGCACCTGGTCGAGGTACTGCGCCGGGATCTCCACGAAGGTGAAGCGGTCGTAGATGTCGATCGAGCCGATCGCCTTGCCGGGCACCCCGGCCTCGTTGGCGATGGCGCCCACGATGTCCCCGGGACGCACGCCGGCCCAACTGCCAGCGGCCAGGAACAGGCGCACCATGCCGTCCTCGGCCTGGGGGACGCTGGCCGCCTCGGGCTCCACCTCGACCTCCAGCGGCTTGTCGCCGCGGGCGAGGCGGGCGGCGCCGGCGGCGATCTCGGCGAGGTCCAGCCCCTCCTCGACCAGCTCCTCGACCAGCGAGAGATAGAGGTCGAGGTCCCCCTCGGCCACCGAGCGCCGGATGCTCTCCTTGAACAGGGCGATCCGCCGTGCCGCCACGTCGGCCTGGGTGGGCATCTTCATCGGCATGATCCGCTGGCCGGTGAAGCGCTCGATGGCCTGCATCATCCGCCGCTCGCGCGGGGAGACGAAGAGCACGGCGACCCCGGAGCGGCCGGCCCGGCCGGTGCGGCCGACGCGGTGGACGTAGGCTTCGACGTCGTTGGGGATGTCGTAGTTGATGACGTGGCTGATCC
>JAICSG010000526.1 GCA_025937035.1 Thermoanaerobaculia bacterium
CAGGTTGGTCTCCGTCTCCTCCCCCGCCAGCAGGGCCGCGTGATGGCGGGGGCGAGGCAACGGCGGAAGCTCGCTCCACCGCACGGCGCCGTCCACGGCCAGGACGACCCCCACCACCGCGACGATCCGCCGCAGCACCCCGGGAGGCCGGCCCACCCGCCGAGGAAACGCCGCCAATCCCAACAGCGCCACCGCGAGGGCGAGCGGCACCGAGGCCAACAAAGCCAGCGGCGACGTCTTCAGGCTCCACAGCGCCTGCCCCGCCATCAAAACCGCCAGAGCCCCCGCGAGCAGGGCCATCCACCGCGGCAAAGGGCGCCGGGGGCTCGCGGCGATCGCCAGCAGCGACAGGGCGGTCAGCGCGGCCAGGATGAGGGAGAGGGCGGGGAGCATGCGCGGGGGAGTCTATCCCGCCCGGGCATGAATGCCCGGGCTACGTTTCAAACGAAAAGCCGGGTAAACCCGGCTCCCAGATAGGTAAATCTTCCTCAGAGCCGGCTTCAGCCGGCTTTTCGGTTGCAGCGTAGCCCGGGCATTCATGCCCGGGCGGACCGGCCCTCATGCCTCGTAAACAGAAAATCGCTCTTTCGGGTACTCCTCGCGTACGCCGGTCAGACGATTCGTTTTGGTGCCGTTGAACCAGATGCTCCGAAGGCCTTTATTCTTTCCCGCTTTATTCTGGTTCGACTCAGCGACGAATTCTGCAGATGCCATGATCCACATCCGATCGAGCCTCTCCGAATAGAAGACGAACCAGTAGTTGGCTCTGACTTCATGAGGGGCCCGACCGGGAATCCGACCCGGGAATCCGACCGCCCCCCGCCCAGGGCGGCCACATAGGGCCGCCCCTACGAAAATGCGTGCTCTGGCAGCTCGTGTTTGAGGCCCGAAGGGGCCGCCCTCCCTCAGCCCAGGGCATCGCCCTGGGTGGAGGAGGTTTCCGGGTGGGTATAGGCATTGCCGCGGCAGAATTTACCGCATTCCGCCCTGGAAGCCTGAGAAACCGTTTCAGAAGCGTGAGAAACAGCTCTGGAAGCCTAAGAAACCGTTTCAGAGGCGTTAAAAACTGTTCCAGAAGCGTAAGAAACGACTTCAGCAGTGTGAGAAACGGTTTCAGAAGCCCCAGATTCTCAGTTGGCTATCGCGCTTCTAACTCGGAAGCCTGAGATTCGGCTTCAGAAGCCCCAGATTCGCTTCCAAAAGCCCGAGATTCTCCGCCAGAAGCATTAGATTCTGGCTCAGAAGCCTGAGTTCGCCGCCAGAAGCTCCAGATTCTCCACCAAAAGCCCCAGATTCTCGGCCGGAAACGGCTGAACCAAGGACCCAAAGGACTTCAAGGACAGAAGCAAAGATGTTTCTTGTACTTTGGGTCCTTTACAGGAGCTGCTGCGGATCCACGTCGATCACCAGATCGTAGGAGGGGTTCTTGGGCAGAACCTCCTCGAGCATCCGGTGCAGGCCGCGGCCGTCGGCGGAGCGGGCGAGGAGCTGGAAGCGCCATTCGCCTCGCAGGCGCTCCAGGGGGGCGGGCGCGGGGCCGGAGAGGCGGACGGCGCGGGCGAAGGGGTGCGCGGCGAGGTCGGCGGCCAGCTCGGAGATCAGGCCTTGAGCGCGGTCGCGGTTCTTGTCGCGCACCAGGAGCTGCACCATGCGGGTGTAGGGCGGATAGTGGAAGACCCGGCGGAAGCGGAGCTCCTCGCGGGCGAAGCCTTCGTCGTCCCCCCGCAGGGCGGCCTGGATGGCGTAGTGGTCCGGATGGTAGGTCTGGATCACCACCCGGCCCGGCTTCTCTCCCCTCCCCGCCCGGCCCGCCACCTGCACCAGCAGGTTGTAGGTGCGCTCCACGGCCCGGAAGTCGGGGAAGCTCAGGTAGGCGTCCGCAGCCAGCACGGCGGTCAGGGCCACGTTCGGGAAGTGGTGCCCCTTGGAGACCATCTGGGTGCCGATCAGCACCTGGACCTCCCCCCGGTCGAAGCGTTCCAGGACGGCGGCGGGGCCCCCGGGACGCCGGGCGGTGTCGCGGTCGAGGACATCGACCGTCACGCCGGGGAACAGCTCCTTGAAGTCCTCCTCCACCCTCTCGGTGCCGGCGCCGATCGCCTCCAGCGCGTCCTCCTTGCAGTGGGGGCAGATCTTGGGCGCCGGGAGCATCGAGCCGCAGTAGTGGCAGACCAGCCGGCGGTCTCTGCGATGGTAGGTGCGCGGCAGGCCGCAGTCCTCGCAGCGCATGTCCTCGCCGCAGGCGCGGCAGAGGAGGATCGGCGAGTACCCCCGGCGGTTGCGCAGGAGGATTACCTGGTCGCCGTCCGCCAGGGTCTGGCGGATCTCGAAGCGGAGGCGCTCGGAGAAGTGGACCTCGCCGGGCCGGCGCGAGACCCCCTCCTCCTTGAGATCGACCAGGATGCCCTCGGGGAGCGACCCTTGCCCGGCGCGCTCGGTGAGGCGGAGGAGCTCCAGCTTCCCCCGCTCGGCGTTGTAGCGGCTCTCCAGACTGGGGGTGGCGGAGACCAGGAGGGCCGCGGCGTTGGAGTCGCGGGCGCGCACCAGGGCCAGGTCGCGGGCGTTGTAGCGGGGGCTGAGCTCCTGTTTGTAGGAGGTGTCCTGCTCCTCGTCCACCACGATGAGGCCGAGGTCGGCGACCGGGGCGAAGAGGGCCGAGCGGGGGCCGAGGACCACCCGGGCCTCGCCGCGGCGGACCCGCTCCCACTCCTGGTGCCGCTCCCCCACGCCCAGCCCGGAGTGCAGGATGGCGAGGTCGTCGCCGAAGCGCTGCTCCACGGCGCGGGCGAGGGCGGGGACGAGGGCGATCTCGGGCACCAGAAGGATGGCCGAGCGGCCGCGGGCGAGCGCCTCCTCGGCGGCCCGCAGGTAGACCTCGGTCTTGCCGGAGCCGGTCATCCCCTGGAGCAGCAGCGGCGCGAAGGCGCGGGCGTCGAGGACGCCGGTCAGCCGGCCGAGGGCGTGCTCCTGGTCCGGGCGCAGGCGGATCTCGGGGAGCTCGGCGCGCGCGCCCATCATGTGGCGGTCGAGGGAGAGGCGCTCGACCTGGGTGAACTGGCGGAGCACGCCGAGCGAGACCAGCCGCCGCACCACGGCCGGGGTGCATTCGGCCGCCGCGGTGACCTCGGCCGTGGTGGCCGGCCGGCCGATGGCGGCCAGGTATTCGATCACCGCCTTGCCGGCGGCGGAGCGGCCCGCCTTCGCGAGGTGGGCGGAGACCTCCCCCGGCGCCAGCTCGACGGCGTTGACGTAGCGGGCCGAGCGGGCCCGGTGCTCCTCGCTGTGGACGCGCCCCCCCTCGGCCAGGGCCGCGATTATCGCGTCAAGATCCGCGTCGAGGTCCGGCAGGACGCCCACGCGGGACTGGAGCTCGGCGACGGTCATCCTCCCCCCCTCGCGCAGGGCATCGATTACGGCGGCCTCGGAGGGGCCGCGCGGCAGGGACAGGGCTCCGGCGTCGGTGAGCCAGACCTTGCGGTCCCCCCAGGGCGGCAGGTCCGAGGGGAGCATGGAGCGGACGACCTCGCCCAGCGGCGCCATGTAGTAGTCGGCGGTGAAGCGGGCGAGCTCGAGGAGGTCGGCGGGCACGACCGGCTCGCGGTCGAGGATCTCCAGGAGCGGCCGCAGGCTCACCCCCTCGGGACGGTCCTCGTGGACCCGGACGATCAGCCCGGTCAGCCGCCGGCGGCCGATGAGGACGCGGGCGCGCACGCCTTCCTTGGCCAGGGGGACCCAGGCGTCCGGGACCTCGTAGGTGAGGGGGTCCGGGAGGGGGAGGGGGAGGGCGATGTCGGCGAGGATGGTCATCGGAGCGTTGGCGTCCCCGGCAGGTTGGCCCTCATCACCCCGGCCCTCTTCTCCCCGCCTCCCCCCCGACCTGACGGGAGAAGAGGGAGATCTCCGCTGGAGACTGTCGTAGGGGCGGGGCTTGTCCCCGCCCTCAACGTTGCCGGGC
>JAICSG010000427.1 GCA_025937035.1 Thermoanaerobaculia bacterium
AGAGGGGCTCAAACAGCTTTCCTCGACAAGCTTCTCCCTCTTCTCCCGTCAGGAAGGGGGGGAGGCCGGGAGAAGAGGGCCGGGGTGATGAGGGCCAACTTTCCGTCGTCGTCACCGCCGACTACCTCCGCACCGATCTAGACCGTACTTTCCCCTGGCTCCCCGTCAAGCCCGTCGGAGCCCACCTCTGGATCGGCCCCCTGTTCGATCCCGCTAAGCGGGGGTGCTGGCGCTGTCTCGCGACGCGCCTTCGGGCCTGGCACCCGGAGCCGGAGGTCCCCCAGCCCACAACCGATTCGACCCTGCGCGCGGGCCTGGCGCTGGCCGCCACCGAGATCCTCCAATGGGTGCTCCAGGGCTCCAATCCGGCGCTCGAAGGGACCCTGATCACCTTCGACGTCCGCACCCTGGAGACCGCGCGCCATGCCGTCCTGCCGGTCCCGGACTGTCCGGTCTGCGGGGTGCCCGCCGAACCGGCGGCCCCTCATCCCTTGATCCTGTCCAGCCGCGCCAAGATCTACACCCCGGGAGGCGGCGACCGGGCCGCCTCGCCGGCCACGATGCTGCGGCGATACAGCCACCTGATCAGTCCCCTGACCGGGATCGTCGACCGGCTGGTCCCCTCCCTCGACCAGGACCTCCTGCAGATCGACACCGCGGGCTACGTCTCTCCGGCCGGCGAGAAGCAGCGCAGCGCTGGCCGCGGCGTCACCGCCGAGCAGGCCCGCGCCGCCGCCCTCTGCGAGGCGCTGGAGCGCCACTCCGGCTTCTTCCGGGGGACCGAGCCCCGCGTCCAGGCGAGCTTCCGCGATCTCGGCACCGCGGCCGTCCATCCCAACGACTGCCTGCGGATCAGCGAGCGGCAGTACGCCGGCCGCGACGCCTGGAACCGGCTCGACCTGCCGTACCACTGGCTGCCCATGCCCTTCGACGAGGAGCGGCCGGTCGCCTGGACCCCCGCCTGGTCGTTCACCCGCCAGGACTACCGCTGGCTGCCCACCGCCTACTGCTTCTACGGCGCCCCGCTGCCCGAGGACCACCGCTTCTGCCGCGCCGACTCCAACGGCTGCGCCGCCGGGAGCTGCCTGGAGGAGGCGATCGTCCAGGGCTTCTGCGAGATCGTGGAGCGGGATGCCCTGGCGCTCTGGTGGTACAACCGCGCCCGGCGCCCGGCCGTGCGGCTCGACTCCTTCCGGAACCCCTATTTCACCGCCCTCGCCGGGCACCTCGGCCACCTGGGCCGGCGGGTCTGGGTGCTCGACCTCACCACCGACCTTGGCATCCCCGCCTTCGCGGCGCTCTCGCGCGAGATCCCGCCGCGTCCGGGGGACCTCATCCTCGGCGCCGGCTGCCACCTCGACCCGGCGGTGGCGATCGCCAAGGCCCTGACCGAGATCACCCAGTTCCTCCCCGGCTTCCTGGCCGGCCGGCCCCGCCGGGTGCTGTCGGACGACCCCGGCGAGGCCCCTTGGCTGGAGCCCGATCCGGACCGGCCGCCGCTCGCCGCGGACGATCTCTCCTGCCTCGCCCGTCCGGACCTCCGGGAGGAGGTCGAGCTGTGCGTGGAGCGGGCGCGCGGGCGCGGGCTGGAGGTCCTGGTGGTGGACCAGACCCGGGAGGAGATCGGCCTGCCGGTGGTCCGCGTGGTGGTTCCCGGCATGCGCCTCTTCCGCGCCCGCTTCGCCCCGGGGCGGCTCTATGACGTTCCCGTGGCCCTCGGGTGGATTCCGGCGCCTCTCGGGGAAGAGGATCTCAACCCGGTCCACATCCTCATCTGATTGGGGTAAGATCCGAGCCCAATCCTGTCGCCCTCGACAATTTTTTGGGAGGAAACCTATGTCGACCACCGACGCCAAGAACTTCCTCGACGCCATCGATACGAGCTCCGATCTGCGCGCACAGCTCAAGGGGGCCGTCGAGAGCATCGTCCAGACCGCCCAGCAGAACGGCTACAACGTCTCCGCCGACGATCTGCGGCAGGAGCTCCGCCAGCGCTGGGGGATGACCAGCGCCCCCAACTACCAGAGCGATCCGGACACCTGCTTCTTCGCCTGATCCGGGCTCGCGCATGGCCGATCAGGATCAGGATCAGGATCAGATCCCGCTCAACGGCGAGGTCCTCCAGCCCCTCAGCGGCTCCACGCCGAGGGAGAAGGCGCCCGATCCCGGCGAGCGGATCACGGTCACCGTCGTGGTCCGCTCGCGGGCGGACCGCGGCGGGCTCGCCGAGGCCCTGAAGGGGCTCGCCAGGCTCCTGCCCCGCGACCGCCCCCGCCTGCCGCCGGACGAATTCGAGCGGCAATACGGCGCGGCCCCGGAGGACATCGCCGCCGTGGTGGCCTTCGCCACCCTGCACGGCCTGCACGTGGAGGAGGTCAGCGCGGCCCGCTGCACCGTCGAGCTCTCGGGAACCCTGGAGCAATTCGGCCGCGCCTTCGGCGTCGGCTTCCGGCTCTTCGGCCATCCGATCGGCCCCTACCGTGTCCAGGATGGCCCGATCCTGATCCCCCGCCGTCTCCAGGGGGTGATCCAGGACGTGATCGGCCTCGACGACCGGCCCCTACTCACTCCCGGGGTGGCGGCGAGCCCGGCGCCATCCTCCTCCAGCGTCGAGAGCCTCGCCTACAACGATCCCCGGACGCTGGCGAAGTACTACGGTTTCCCGGAGGGCACGGGGGCGGGGCAGTGCGCCGCCCTGGTGCAGTTCGGCGGCGGCTACGACACGGACGACATGGCGACCTACTTCCGGCTGCGCGGCATCGCCTGCCCGGAGATGGCCCTGGTCGAGATCATGGGCCAGGCCAACCAGCCGGCCAGCCCGGACGTCATGAAGAGCTGCGCGGCCTATCTCGGCCTGCTCGGCCCGGGCGCGGCGGGACCCGACGATCAGGCCGTCTACAAGGCCAATTCCAGCGCCTTTTGGGCCACGCTCGAATGCACCATGGACCTCCAGATCCTGGGCACCGTGGCCCCGGGCGCCAGGCTCGTCACCTACCTGGCCCCGAACACCGTGCAGGGCAAGTACAACGCCTTCTCCCAGGCGATCTTCGACACCGCCAACAACCCCTCGGTGATCAACTGCAGCTGGGGCTCGTGCGAGAGCCAGACCCCGCAGAGCTCGATGGCCTCGCTCGACCAACTCTTCCAGAAGGCCGCCCTCAAGGGGGTGACGATCTGTTGCTCCGCCGGCGACTACGGGGACGGTGCCTCGGCCTGTGGCGGCAAGCCTTCCGGGCACTTCCCGGCCTCCAGCCCCAACGCCCTGGCCTGCGGCGGCAGCAGCGTCACTCAGGACCTCTCGAAGGAGACCTCCTGGTATGAGGTGATCTCCGGCTACCCGATGTCCGGAGGGGGCGGCTACAGCCAGTTCTACGATCTGCCCGACTGGCAGAAGAGCGCGGTGACGGGGCAGACTGGCCGCGGCTTCCCGGACGTGGTGGCCAAGGCCGACATCATGAACGGTTACGACGTGGTGGTGGGCGGCCTCGACCTGCCCATGGGCGGCACCAGCGCCGCGGCGCCCCTCTGGGCCGGCCTGATCGCCCTGCTCAACGAGGCGCTGAAGCAGCCGGTGGGCTATCTCACCTCCCTGCTCTACTCCAGCGAATTCGCCTCCGCGCTCCGCGCCGTCACCCAGAGCGGCGGCGGCTCCTGTGCTCCCACGGCGGGCTGGAACCCCTGCACCGGCCTGGGCGCTCCGGTGGGCACGGCGCTGCTCGCGGCCCTCAGCGCGGAGAAGAGCTCCGGTTGAGGATCATCTCGCCCACCGAGGTCTCGGCCTCGTAGCGGGTGCCGGCGGCGCGGGCGAAGAGGTCCGCGTCGCCGCCCCCCAGAGCGCACGCCGAGAGCCCCATCGCGGCCGCCACCAGATACATCGTCTGATAGAGGGCGCCGACGTTCTTCAGGATCCCCGCGTAGGCCATCGACCGGTACTTCCACATTACCCGCTGGAACCGCGCCGCCAGCACCAGCAGGACGTCCGGCGGCGGGGCCTCCGCCATCGCCCCGGCGGCCTCGACCAGCCCCCGGGCCTCGGGGGTCAGGCCGCTCAACCGCTCCAGCCGGTGATTCTGGGGATCGTAATGATAGAGGCCGGCGCCGAGCCCCTCGCAGCGGTTCACCACCGGATAGATCTCCAGCTCATAGATCGCGCCACCTCCCGGATAGGGACGGTCGCTGACCTCGTGCGTCGCCGTCGACCTCACTCCGCGCACCCGGCCCGACCGGAACAGGAATTCCCCCAGATCCTGGACGGTGACCGGCTGTTCCCCCGGCTCCCGGCGGGAGCGCCGCTCCTCCAGGACGCGGGTGAAGGGGAGGTCCTCGTGGAGCAGCCGCTCCAGGTCCGGCCGGTGGAGATCGACCGTCTCCGTGGACATCGGAGCCTTGAGAGCCGGCGGGGGCTCGATCGCGCCGCGGAACGGATAGGTCCCCCCGTAGCGGTTCCGGTGCCGTCCCGAGCGGCTGCGGGCGTGGAAGAGGAGGTCGTGGAATTCCCAGGGAGTGAGATCGGGATCTTCCTTTTCCTCAACCGCGGAGAGAAACCCCTCCTCCCAGAGCAGCTCGATCCAGCCCTGCTCCTCCGCCTCCAA
>JAICSG010001034.1 GCA_025937035.1 Thermoanaerobaculia bacterium
CCGCCCCTCCTCTGATAAACCTCCTCCCGCCCGCCACCCCCGCCTGGGGGCTGGCAGGCGATCTGCACGCGGGGGCACGGGGAGGCAAGAGGATGCTGAAGGACGAGGCGGGACGGCGGCGCGTCGTCATCGACAAGGTCAGGCCGGAGGTCGACGGCGGCCGGTTTCCCATCAAGCGGGTGGTGGGAGAGACGGTCGAGGTGGAGGCCGACGCGTTCACCGATGGCCACGACTCCATCGCCTGCCGGCTGCTCTGGCGCCCGGAATCCCAATCCAGGTGGAACGAGACCGAGATGGAGGCCCTGCCCAACGACCTCTGGCGGGCCGAATTCACCGTCTCCGAGCAGGGGCGTTGGCTCTACGGCGTCATCGGGTGGGTGGACCACTTCAAGACCTGGCGACGGGACCTCCGGAAGCGGGTCGAGGCCGGGCAGGACGTGGCGCTCGACCTGCGCGTGGGCGCCGCCCTGGTGCGCGAGGCCGGCCAGCGGGCCGCGCAGACGCGGAAGAAGGCCGACGCCCGGGTGCTGGCGGGGCTGGCGGAGGATCTGGAGGCCGACAAGGAGCAGGAGGTCCGGCTCCTGCTCGCCCTTGACGACGAGCTCGCCGCGTTGATGGACCGCTATGCGGACCGACGGTTTTCCACCCTCTATTCGCGCGAGCTGGGCGTGGTGGTGGACCGCGTCAAGGCCCGGTTCTCCACCTGGTACGAGATGTTCCCCCGCTCCTGTGGCCCCGAGGGGAAGCACGGCACCTTCCGCGACTGCGAGAAGCGCCTCCGCTATATCGCCGAGATGGGCTTCGACGTGCTCTACATGCCCCCCATCCACCCCACCGGCACGGCCTTCCGCAAGGGGAAGAACAACTCCCTAACCCCCGAGCCGGACGACGTCGGCAGCCCGTGGGCGATCGGCTCGACGGAGGGGGGGCACAAGGCGGTCCACCCGCAGCTCGGCACGCTGGCCGACTTCCGGCGCTTCCTCAGGAAGGCGGCGGAGCACGGCCTCGAGATCGCCCTCGATCTCGCCTACCAGACCTCGCCGGACCACCCTTACGTGCGCGAGCACCCCGAGTGGTTCCGCAAGAGGCCGGACGGCACCCTCCAGTACGCTGAGAATCCGCCCAAGAAGTACCAGGACATCTACCCCTTCGACTTCGAGACGGACGCCTGGCGCGAGCTCTGGCAGGAGCTGAAGAGCGTCGTCGATTTCTGGGTGCGGGAAGGCGTGCGGATCTTCCGCGTGGACAACCCGCATACCAAGGCCTTCCCGTTCTGGGAGTGGATGATCAACGAGGTCAAGCGCGAGCACCCGGAGGTGCTCTTCCTGGCCGAGGCGTTCACCCGGCCCAAGATCATGTACCGGCTGGCCAAGCTCGGCTTCACCCAGTCCTACAACTACTTCCCGTGGCGCAACCAGCGCTGGGAGCTGATCGAGTACTTCACCGAGCTGAACCAGACGGAGGTCAAGGAATTCTTCCGTCCCAACCTCTGGCCGAACACGCCGGACATCCTCACCGAGCCGCTCCAGATCGGCGGCCGGCCGATGTTCGTGCAGCGGCTGATCCTCGCCGCCACCCTCGGCGCCAGCTATGGGATCTACGGACCCCCTTTCGAGCTGATGGAGCACCTGCCGCGCGAGCGGGGGAGCGAGGAGTATCTCGACTCGGAGAAGTACCAGCTCCGCCAGTGGGACCTCGACCGGCCGGACAGCCTGCGCGAGATGATCGCCCTGGTGAACCGCATCCGGCGGGAGAACCCGGCGCTGCAATCCGACCACAGCCTGCGCTTCCATGAGGCGGAGAACGAGCAGATCCTCTGCTACAGCAAGGCGGCCGGGGAGAACCTGATCGTGGTGGCGGTGAGCCTCGACCCCCACTACACGCAGGCGTCCTGGATCGAGCTCGACCTGGAGGAGATGGGGCTCGAGCCCGACCAGCAGTTCCAGGTCCACGACCTGCTCACCGGGGCCCGCTATCTCTGGCATGGATCGCGCAACTACGTCCAGATCGACC
>JAICSG010000685.1 GCA_025937035.1 Thermoanaerobaculia bacterium
GACCACGGTCGCGACGTCCAGCGAGCTCATGTTGTCGATCGCCGACTTGCGGGCGACGTTGTCCGCGTCGCAGGCGTCCTGGGTGTAGTAGTCGTAGTAGCCGCCGAGGCTCATGTTGACCGACGAGATGTTGAAGTCACCCGCCAGCTCATAGACCCGCTCCAGCCCCTTGACCTCGTCGCTGATCCAGGCGCCCACCCCGTAGCCGACGTCCGAGAAGACCTGGATGGCGATGATGTCGGCGTCGCGGGCCACCCCGAAGTTGCTCACCCCGTCGTTGGCGGCGGCGATGCCGGCCACGTGCGTCCCGTGCTCGCAGCCGTAGGTCGTGCAATTCACCCCCGAGCCCGGGGCGGTCGACTCCTCGACGCCCCCGGGGCAGACGGTGTCGGTCTCGCCGGGTACGTTCGAGGAGTAGCAGGCCTCCGAGACCACCTTGGCGTGCCCTCCGCCGTTGAACCAGGGGTGCGTCTTGTCCACCCCCGTGTCGAGGATGGCGACCGTCTGGCCGGCGCCGGTCAGCCCCTTGGACCAGGCCACCCCCACGTTGATCGACACCTCGCTGCTGATCAGGGAGGGCTTGTCCAGGGCGTCCTGCTGGACCGCGGCCACCTCGGGCATGCGCGAGAGCAGGTCCAGGGACTTGGCGTCCACCGCCAGGGCCAGGAAGGGGATGTGCCCGTACCGGGCGTGGACCTTGAACCGCTGCCCGGCCAGCTTCCCCAGCACCGTGTCCTGGACGCGGCGGATGGCCTGCTTCTGATCGAGCGCCTGGCTCGCGGAGAGGCGCCCCTCCGGACGGAACGGCGCGGCGAGCTGGACGAGGACCCGCACCGGCCCCCCCTGCGCGGCCGTCTTCTGAAGAGCCTCAGAGATCGCCACATGGGCGACGGGGAGAGATGGCGAGACCTGCGGAGACAGGGACTTCGCCGGGGCTCCCCCGGGAGGGGGCGCGGCCCCGAAATACAGCGTCGTGGGATCGATGCGGATCTCCGGCGCCGCGGGGGTGACACCATGGACGGGAGCCGAAAGGGCGACGGCCGTCACCAGCAGGAAGAGCCGAGAGACCCATCGCGGACGAAACCCGGAAGCGATCAGCCGACCGGTCATAGGGACTCCTTCAGGAATTCGAGGTTGATCGACGATTTTCACCACTCTATCCCCTAATGAGGGGGGAGAGGAATCCCTTTCATCGCTATTTGAGAATAGGCGGATGGCTCATCCCAGAGAGGCCCGGGTCGTGCTATCTTGTCTTTGTGCCGCAATGCGGCAGAGATTGGAGGACCCTCATGAGCACCGCCACCGCCCTCAGCCCCCAGATCGTCACCGGCTCGGCCCGCGCCTCCTCGCGGGCGGAGATGGACGCCGCGGTCGCGGCGCTCCAGGAGAGCAAGGGGGCCTGGACCGCCGTCTCCGTGCGCGAGCGGCGGGAGATCCTCAGCGAGCTCAGCCGCCGGTTCCTCGCCGTGGCCGACCGCTGGGCCAACCTCGGCATCGAGGCCGAGGGGCTCGACCGCGAGCACCCGGGCTCCGGCGAGGAGGCCCTGGTGGGGCCCTACTTCATCCTGCGCAACCTGCGGCTGCTCAAGGAATCGCTGCTCGACGTCGAGACCCACGGCCGCCCCTGCATCCCCGGCGGCGTCCGCACCCGCCAGTCCCCCCAGGGGCCGCAGGTGGTGGCGCGGGTCTTCCCCATCGACCTCTACGACCGCGCCTTCTACGCGGGCGTCACCGCCGACGTCTGGATGGAGCCGGGGATCACCGAGCAGGACCTCCCCCAGACCCAGGCCGTGGCCTATCAGTCCCCCGTCCGCCAGGGGCGCGTCGCCCTGGTGCTCGGCGCCGGCAACGTCTCCTCCATCGGCCCCATGGACGCCCTCTACAAGCTGTTCGTGGAGGACCAGGTGGTGGTCTTCAAGACCCACCCGGTCAACGTCTACCTGGGGCCGCTGATGGAGGAAGCTTTCCAGCCGCTGATCGCGCGCGGCTTCTTCCGCGTGGTCTACGGCGGCGCCGAGGAGGGGGCCTACCTCTGCCGCCACCCGGGGGTGGACGAGATCCACATCACCGGCTCCGACCGCACCTACGAGGCGATCGTCTTCGGCCCCGGCGAGGAGGGGCGGCGGCGCAAGGAGGCCGACGAGCCCTTGCTCACCAAGCGCTTCACCGCCGAGCTCGGCAACGTCAGCCCGGTGATCGTGGTCCCCGGCCCCTGGGACGACGGGGACCTCGAATACCAGGCCGAGAACCTGGCGACGATGCTCACCAACAACGCCGGCTTCAACTGCAACGCCGGCCGGGTGATCGTCCAGCACGCCTCCTGGGACAAGCGGGGGGACCTCCTGGCCCGCACCGGCCGGGTGCTCTCACAGATCCCCAACCGCCGCGCCTGGTACCCCGGCGCCGCCGACCGCTTCGACGCCTTCCTCGCCGCCCACCGGGAGACCGCCGAGGTCTTCGGCGCCCGCGCCGGCGACAAGCTCCCCTGGATGATGATTCCCAACCTCGACCCGGAAAAGCGCGACGAGATCTGCTTCACCACCGAGGCCTTCTGCGGCGTCTTCGGGGAGACGGGGCTGGAGGCGGCGAGCGTCCCCGAGTACGTCGACCGCGCGGTGGCCTTCTGCAACGAGCGGCTCTGGGGCACCCTCAACGTCACCCTGATCGTCCACCCCGGCTCGCTCAAGGACCCGGAGACCAAGCGGGCGGTCGAGCGGGCGGTGGCCAACCTTCGCTACGGCACGGTCTCCATCAATCACTGGGCGGCCGTGGGCTACGGCCTGGTGGTCACCCCCTGGGGGGCGTTCCCGGGCCACACGGCGCGGGACATCCAGTCCGGGGTCGGCTTCGTGCACAACACGATGATGTTCGACCGGCCGCAGAAGACGGTGGTCCAGGCCCCCTTCTACGTCTGGCCCAAGCCGGTCTGGTTCTCCACCCACAAGACGGCGCACCGGCTCACCCCGAAGCTCTACGAATTCGAGGCGGCGCCGTCCATGGCGAAGCTGCCGGGGATCCTGAGCCTGGCGGTGCGGGGGTGAGGCGTCAGCTCACCAGCCTGTAGCAGGAATTCAGGAGCTCCAGCGGGGGATCCCCCTGGAACGGGCCGCGCACGATGGTCCCCGTGGTGGTGACCGTCAACGGCACCACGTCGGGCCGGGGGTGGCGCAGCTTGAGGACGAACCCCGAGGGGGTCGTCTCC
>JAICSG010000682.1 GCA_025937035.1 Thermoanaerobaculia bacterium
TCACCCGCACGCCCGCGCGCGCCGCGGGGATGGCGATCTGGCCGGCGCCGCAGCCGACGTCCAGCATCTCCGTGCCCGGCGGGATGGCGAGCCGCTCGAGGATCTCGATCGTGGCCGCTTCCATGGGCTGGGCGAAGTGGGCGTAATCGCCGGCGTTCCAGGTCGCTTTCAGGCGCGTTTTCAACGTTTCCATCTCGGGGGTCATGCCGATCATCGTCCCTTCTCCTTTGGCTGTGGATCCTTGGTCGCCCCCCGCCTGTCCCCTCCACAGGCGGCCGAGGCGCCCCGGCCGTTACGGCGTGATCAATTCAACGGGCAAGCCGGCGCGAACGGTATTGTGGACCTCCGCCACCGCATCGGTCTGGCGCAGGAGCTCCGCGATCTGGGCCTCAGAGGCCGGAGAGATCACACGCGCCCGGTAGCGGATATTTTTAGCGGCCAGGCCGACGCCGGGGAATTCCGCGCTCGCCTCGACCTCGACGCTCTCCAGGGGAATCTGGAGGCGCTCGGCTTCGCGATAGAGATCGTTGCAGTAGCAGGTGGCCAGCGCCAGCATGAGAAATTCGCCGCCGTTGACCGCCGAGCCCCTGCCGGCCGGCTTCGGCGGGATCGGCAACGACTGCGAGGCGGCGTTCGTGCGTACGACGACCTCGTGATTGGAAGGTGAATTTTTGACGGTGGCCGAAATTTCCATCCAGGGATCTCCGATCAGACAGCCTTGGCGAGAAGGTAGCAGCGGCGGCTCGGGTGCTCCGCTCCCTCGTACGGCTCGCGCTCCGTGTGCTCGATCACGGGGAGCCGAGACGTCCGCAGCGCCTCGACGACCTTGCCGGGATCGTGGAAACGGAAGTCCAGGGAGACCGGCGCGCCGAAGAGATCGTCCAGGTGCACCACCTGCTCCCCGATATGAAACGCCACGAGCGCCAGCCCGCCAGGAACCAGGACCCGCCGCATCTGCTGGAAGACCCCGCCGAGCTCCGCCGCCTCGAAGTGCACGATGGAGTAAAACGCCACGATCCCCGCGAGGCTCGAGTCCGCGAGGCTGAGGCGGGTCATGTCGTCCACCCGGAAATCGAGGCCGGGATGGAGGCTCGCCGCCACTTCGACCATCCCCGGCGAGAGATCGAGGCCCAGAGTCGTGACGCCCCGCTCGTGCAGGTACCGGGCGACGTGTCCGGGCCCGCAGCCGAGGTCGGCCACGAGCCCCCGGCCGCGCATCTCCTCGGCGAAGCGGTTCAGCAGATGGCGGTCCAGGGGCTTGTGGACGAGCTCGTCGGCCAGATGCTCGGCATAGCCCCTGGCGGCGGAGTCGTAGCTCTCTCGAATGTTCATGGACCGACCGCCTCCGAATCGAACCGCTGTATGCTTCCCCCGCCATGTCCGAAGAGCCCGACGACGAGCGTTACGCCGCGGAATGCCGCCGTCTCGTGGAGATGCTCCAGGATCTCGCCCGGAGCCGGCGGATGTCCATCCGCTCCATGGAGAAGGCCATGGGCGTCGGAGACTCGGTGTTCAACAAGGTCCTCAAGGGCAAGATCACCCTTCAGTTCCGCCATGTTCTCATGATCTGCGACGCCCTGGGGATCGGCTGGCGGGAGCTGTTCGCCGAGTTCTATGGCCTGGGGCCGACTCCGGCCCGGGAGACGGACCGCGAGCGGATCCTCTTCCTGGTGCGCGTCGGCCTGCTCACTCCGGAGCAGGCATCGCGGCTCCTGGCGGACCTCCCGCCGGCGCCGGACCTACCGCAGCAGGATTAGCTCCGGCTCCCAGTTGAAGCGCGGATTGTGCTGGAGGCGCTGGAAGAAGCGCTGCACCGCCTCCACCATGGCCAGCGTCACCTGCTGGACCTGGCACATCACTTCCAGGGTGCCGAGCGCCCGGCTCACGGAGTCCTGGAGCTGGTAGGCCTCGGCGGCCACGCGCAGCTCCCGCACCAGCCGGTGGAGCTGGTCGAGCTTCCCCTGCTGGAACAGGACCTTGGCGAGGTCGAGGCCGGCGATCGTGGCCACGAGCTCCAGCCGGCGGATGCGGAACGCCGCCCGCACCTCGCTCAGTGCCCTCTCGGCCTCCGCCAGCCGGCCGTGCCCGGCGAGGATCTTCGCCTCCACCCAGCGCAGGCGCAGCAGGTTCAGGGGATCGTCCGCGAATTTCTGGCGCAGGCCGCTCCGCAGCAGCAGCTCGCTCGCCTCGCGGTACTCCCCGGCGTCGGCGAGGGCAAAGAGCAGATTGTGCTGGGCCGTCTCGATGAGCTGGGGATCGCGTTCCGCGTCCAGCAGAGCGACCGCTTGACGCAGATACGCCACGGCTTCCCGAGGCTGGCCGTCGATGATGCGATTGAGCCCCCTGGTCACGAAAGCTCGCCCCGCAAAATGGCGCTCGCCGATTCGCAGGTATTTGCGGCAGGCGCTGGCGAGCAGATCCTCCGCATCCCGCAGAAAGCGCTGAGCGTTCCAGAAGGAGCCTTCGATGTCGTCGATGCGGGCCTGGATCAGGAGGTCGCCCGTCCCCTGCTCTGAGAGCAGCAGGCGCGCCTGCTTGAGGAGATCCCGGACCCTGTCGAATTGTTCGTTCACTCGCAAGGCATTACCAAGCTCGGCCAAGGTCCGCGCCTTGAGATCGGCCAGCCGGCGTCCGCCGTAGAGCGCGGGATCGAGCTGATGGGCCGCGGACCGTGCCTTACGGGCGAGCCGCAGCATCTGCCGGGGATCGCGGTAGCGGGCCTCGAAACAGACCGCGAGGAGGACCTCGACGCCGGCCCAGCCTCCCGGAAGGGCCTGGCGTTCCTTCCAGGCCAGCTTGTCCCACCCCTTCGACCGCACGAGCGCCAGGTATCGGTCCCGCTTCTCCCGCTCCTCCCGCCAGAGGCTCTCGTCGCTCCGGACGGCCCGCCGCGCGCGGTCGATGCAGGCGTCGTACACGGAATCCTCTTCGGCGGGATTCGAGTGGAGCACCCGGGAGCCGCACTCCGCGCAGCCCGAGATCAGATGACGGACCACCCGCCGGCGGCTGGCGCGCGCCGGCCGGTCACCGAGAAAGGCTTCGAGATCGCGCTTCCGGAGATGGCCCATTCATCCCTCCACCGAGAAAAGCCCTGCACGGAAAACGCGTTCATTATAGCGAAGATGCAAGATCCGCCACGATACCCTCCTCCACCTGCACGGGACGGGGTCCTTCGTAGGGGCGGCCCTGCGTGGCCGCCCTGGGCGGGGGAAAATCCGCA
>JAICSG010001040.1 GCA_025937035.1 Thermoanaerobaculia bacterium
CGCGGCCACGTGGAGACCAGCGAGGAGGTCTGGCGCCACCTTGGGCAGGCGCGGATCGCCGTCCAGCCGTCCGAGCGGGAGGGGTTCGGCCTCTTTCCCCTGGAGGCGATGGCGGCCGGGCTGCCGGTGGTCTACTGCGAAGCCCCCGAGAGCGCCGTCCCCGCGCTGGTGCGCGATGGCGTCGAGGGGGTCTGTACCGCGCCCGAGCCCGCCGCCCTGGCCGCGGCCCTCGACCGGCTCCTCAGCGACGAGGCGGAATGGGGCCGCCTGCGCGCCAACGCCCTGGAGCGGGCCTCTCAGTACGACTGGGACGAGGTGGCGCGGCGGATCGAGGAGACGTGCGCGCGGCTGGCTACGACGCGCCCCGCCCCGACAGCACCACGGGGACCGTCTTCAGCAGGATCTTGAGGTCGAGCATCGGCGACCAGGAGTCGATGTACTCCAGGTCGAGCTGCATCCAGCGATCGAAATCGACGTTGTTCCGCCCGCTGATCTGCCAGAGGCAGGTGAGGCCGGGCTTCATGGCCAGGCGCCGGCGCTGCCAGCGCTGGTACTGGGCCACCTCCTCGGGGATCGGCGGCCGGGGGCCGACCAGGCTCATGTCCCCCCGCAGCACGTTCCAGAGCTGCGGCAGCTCGTCGAGGCTGAAGCGGCGGAGGAGCCGGCCAATCCTCGTCACCCGCGGATCGCTCTTCAGCTTGAAGACCGGCCCGTTCATCTCGTTGAGATGCAGCAGCTCGCGGCGGCGCTCCTCGGCGTCCGCCACCATCGTGCGGAACTTGTAGAGGGTGAAGGAGCGGCCGTTCAGGCCGCAGCGGGTCTGCCGGAAGAGGACGTTCCCCCCCTGGGTGATTTTGATCATCAGGGCGATCATCCCCGCGATCGGCAGCCCCAGCAGCAGGAGGAGAGAGGCGAGCGCCACGTCCACCGTCCGCTTGGTCATGAGCTGGAGCTGGCTGGTGGGGGTGGTGGCGAAGGAGAGGAGCGGCACGCCGTCCAGATCCTCCAGCTCCACCCGCGCCCGGGTGTGCGGGAAGAGGTCCATGGCGAAGCGGGTGCGGATCCCCTGCTCCTGGAGGCTCAGGAAGAGGTCCTCCAGCCGGTCCAGCTCCCGCCGGTGGACGGCGAAGATGACGTCGTCCACCACATGGCTCTCGACGATCCGCGGGATGTCCTCGATCTCGCCGAGGATCGGGTAGCGCGAGGGCCAGGACTCCTCCCAGGCGTGCCCGTTGCGGATGAAGCCGAGGATGCGGTACCCCCAGAAGCGGTGGCCGTGGATCGAGTCCGCGATCCGCAGCGCCGCGTCGTTGGTGCCCACGATCAGCACCGTCCGGTAGTTGAAGCCGTGCGAGCGGACGTAGCGCGAGGTCAGCCGCAGCCCCAGCTTCTCGGTGAGCAGGAAGAGGCAGGAGAAGGCGGCGAAGAGCAGCGACCAGAAGCGGCTGACCCGGTCGGCCCCCAGCAGGCGCTCGTCCCACCGGCTCAGATAGAGGACCAGGGTGAAGAGGATCGCCCCGCTCACGCAGACGCGGATGATGGCCCACGCCTCGTCGAGGAGGGGGACCGTGCGGTGCGAGCGGTAGCGCCCCGAGCTGAGCAGCAGCCCGCCCCAGATGGCTAGGGCCAGCGGCAGCAGCGGCAGGTAGTCGGTCAGCGAGTGGAGGCGGCTCGGGAAGGTCGCCGGCGCCATCCAGGGCAGCACGATGTGGCGCAGCCCATAGGCACAGAGGAACGCGGCGGAGACGAGGAGCAGATCGAAGGTGAAGATCGCGACCGCGAGAATACGAGCCCGTTCTTTGAGCATGGATTCTTCTATCGAGAGATCACCGAGCGACTCATAACCAGGTGACTATTCTATACGTGTCTATACGAACCAGCGGGCGCTTCCGTCTATGCCTCCCCAGCATAGCTCTCGGGAGGCCGTCCTGCCAACCGCCGGAGCAGGCCGGCGTACTGGTCCGCCACCCGCTCCCAGGAGAAGAGGCGGGCCGCCC
>JAICSG010000506.1 GCA_025937035.1 Thermoanaerobaculia bacterium
CGCGGATCGGCGAGCGCGGTGACGTTGGGTTCCCAGGGTTCCACGCGCGCGGTCGCCGGGCCGTAGGACACCGGCGAGGTGTAGTACTCGTCGGCGAGGCCGGCGAAGTGGTGGCCGAACTCGTGCACGAACAGGTAATTCGCCCATTCGTTACTGGCCGCGGCCGTGCTGAACTGGCCGAAGATGCCGCCCCCGCCATAGGTCTCGTTGTTGACCAGGATCTCGATGAATTCGTAGGGCGCCTCGGCCGCGGCCTCGCGGACCGCCTCGTCGTCGAACGTCAGCATGTAGCGCTCGGAGTCGAAGGCGTTGTAGGCGAGGCCCAGCGGGCTCTTGTGCCAGGTGCTGGTGCGCGGATCGGTGACCCCCGAGGCCGCCGCGGGCAGGTCGATCGCCCGCACGTTGAAGTCGCCGCGGTGGCTCTTGAACGGCTCGGTGGCGAAGAGGGCCTCGGTCAGCCGGCGGACGTCGGAGTGGAATTTCTCCATCTCCCGGGCGGTGTAGCCGTCGCCGAGGATCAGGAGGTCGGCCTTGACCGCGGGCGGGCCGCTCTCGAAGACCGTCCACACCTTGCCCGCGCTGGAGACGGGCGAGCGGTCCACGAAGCGGCTGGCGGGATCGATCACGGTCGAGAAGATCTCGCGGAATGCGCCGTCGCCGCCGCGCTTCTTGATCACGAGCTGCACCTTCCCCCGGGGCTCGGGGAATCGCATCGACTCCTGGAAGGTCCGCCAGGTGCCGGCGTTGGCCTCGCCGGTGGTCTCCCACTCGCCGTAGATGCTGGAGAACCCCCGCGACCAGATCGCTTGGTTGGTGGCGGGATCGATCACCTCGAAGAAGTACTTGCCGAGGTTGGTGTCGTCCAGCAGGTGGACGCGGCTGCCGGGCCACTCCCCCTCCAGCCGGAGGCCGCCCAGGCTGACGTGCTCCTCCTTGGCGGTGCCGCCGTGGAAGTAGGCGAAGCGCAGGGTGCGGCCGGTGAAGTGGGCGTCGAAAGGGGAGCCGGCGCCGGACGAAGGGAGGGCGGTGGCGAGGGCCAGGAGGAGCGCGAGATGGCGGATGGACATGAGGGGGATTATAGAGTTGAGCCATGCCCACCCCCCGCACCTTCCGCGCCGACCGCGGCGACGACCGGGAGCGGATCGACCGCGTCCTCCAGAGGCATCTCGCCGACCGGCCGGACGTCACCCGCTCGCGCATCCAGGGTTGGATCGGCGAGGGGATGGTGCGGGTCAACGGCGTCCCGGCGGTGAAGCCCGCGAGCCGGTTGATGACGGGAGACGTCGTGGAGGTCGAGCTCCCCCCGCTCCCTGAGCGGCGCGCGACGGTGGCCCAGGAGATGCCGCTCTCGGTGCTGTTCGAGGACGAGCACCTGCTGGCGGTCGACAAGCCCCCCGGCCTGGTCGTCCACCCCACGATCGGCCATCGCGAGGGGACCCTGATCAACGCCCTGCTCTGGTACGCCCGCGGCTGGGGGGAGGGGAGGCGGCCCGGGCTGGTCAACCGGCTCGACCGCGGGACCTCCGGGGTGCTGCTGGTGGCGAAGACCCCGGCCTTTCATGGTGCCCTGGCGCGGAGCCTCCGGCGCCGCGACGCCGGCAAGGAGTACCTCGCCGTGGTCTACGGCGCGACGCTCTTCGAGCAAGGGCGGGTCGAGCGCAGGATCCTCCGCGACCCAGCGGACCGCAAGCGGATGGCCACCTCGAAGACCGAGGGGCGGGACAGCATCACCCTCTACGAGCGGATGGGCGAAGGCTCCGGGCTGACCCTGCTGCGCTGTCGCCTGCTCACCGGGCGCACGCACCAGATCCGGGTTCATCTCCAGTCCCAGGGGTGGCCGATCGTGGGCGATCCGGTCTACGGCGAGCCGCGCTGGAAGGGGATCGCGGAATCAGGATTGGCGGCGCTCTGCCGGGACTTTCCCCGCCAGGCCCTGCACGCCTTCCGGCTCACCTTCGTCCATCCGGCGACCGGCGCGCCGCTGGAGATCACCGCGCCGGTGCCGGAGGACCTCGGTGGTCTGTTGGCCGCGGCGGGGCTCACGGACTGACCGATTGGACGTCGGTGACGAAGTACTCGGTCTCCCCGAAGCAGGAGGTGGGGAGCCCCTTGTGCTGATCGTAGTGGAGCCGCACCCGGCCGCCCATGCTCTTGTTGATGCGGTCGGCCACGGTGGGGTCGCGCACCGAGAAGGTGAAGATCTGCGGCATGGTCCCCGGCAGGTTCGCCATCGCCAGCTCCCCCTCCCAGGTCTTGCAGATCCACCCCTTGCGGGAGAACTTCTGCACGTAGCCGGCCCGCTCGCCGTCGGAGTAGTTGTAGTGGAGGGCGCTCCAGACGTAGGCCGCGAACAGCAGGATCGCGACGATCAGGATCAGGATGAGAAAAAAACCGGCCTTGAGCCCCCGGCGGCGGCGGGGCGGGGTCGCGGTCGTGACGGGTTGGGCCATGGCGGTCTCCTGGAAAGAGGGCGTGGAGCCCTCAGGCGAGATCATTCTATGCTTACCCCCATGGTCGAAAGCCTCTGGAACGACGAAGAAGCTGAGGGCTATCCCGGCGATCTCGGGTTGCGCGTCTACACCTCGCGCCTGCTCGGGCGCGACAAGAGCCTGGTGCTGCACGGCGGCGGCAACACCTCGGTCAAGGTCCGGGAGACGAACCGCTTCGGCGAGGAGGAGGAGATCCTCTACGTCAAGGGGAGCGGATGGGACTTGGAGACGATCGAGGCCGCGGGCTTCGCGCCCGTGCGCCTGGGGGCCGCCGCGCGCCTGGCCACCCTTTCCCGGCTCTCCGACCCCGAGATGGTCAACGAGCTGCGGACGGCGATGACCCTCGCCTCCGCGCCGACGCCGTCCGTGGAGGCCATCCTGCACGCGGTGCTGCCGTTCAAGTAC
This sequence comes from Thermoanaerobaculia bacterium, assembly GCA_025937035.1. GTDB lineage: Bacteria > Acidobacteriota > Thermoanaerobaculia > Multivoradales > UBA5704 > DATARR01. The sequence goes on from JAICSG010000506.1 coordinate 2,895, forward strand.
GTGGACCACACCCACGCCGACGCCGTAATCACTCTGACGAACAATCCCGAGAGGGAGGCGCTGGTCCGCGAGGCCTATGGGGATTCGGTGGTGGTCATCCCCTACGTCATGCCGGGGTTCGACCTCGCCCGGCTGTGCGCCGAGCGGTTCCCCGCCGCGGCCGGCCCCCAAACGGTGGGCATGGTGCTGCTCAACCACGGCATCTTCTCCTTCGGCGACACCGCCCGGGAGTCCTACGAGCGAATGATCGAGCTGGTCCGCCGCGCCGAGCAGGTGCTGGAGCAACGGGGCGCCTGGAGCCTGGACCCGGCTCCGGAGATCCCGGCGGAGCAGCCCGATCTTCTGGGGATTACCCGGCTGCGCCAGGAGATCTCGCGGGCGGCGGGGGCCCCCATGGTGCTCGTCTCGACTCGGACTCCCCGCACCCTCGCCTTCAGCCGGCGGGGGGACGTCTCGCGGATCGCCCAGGGGCCGGCCACGCCGGACCACGTCATCCGCACCAAGCGCCTGCCGATGATCGGCCGGGACGTCGAAGCCTACGTCCGGGAGTACCGGCGGTATTTCGAAGAGCACGCCCCTCAGGCGGCCGCTCCCAAGACCATGCTCGACCCGGCGCCGCGGGTGGTCCTCGATCCCGATCTGGGGCTCGCCACGGCCGGGCGGACGGTGAAGGACGCGGCCATCGCGGCCGAGATCTACGAGCACACCCTGGACATCATCGAGCGGGCCGAACGGCTCGGCGGCTACCGGGCCCTGCCGGCGCGCGACCTGTTCGACATGGAGTACTGGGACCTGGAGCAGGCGAAGCTGGCCAAGGCGGGCAAGCCGCCCCTCTTCGCCGGCGAGGTGGCCCTGGTGACCGGCGCCGCCTCGGGGATCGGCCGCGCGGCGGTCGAGTCCCTGCTCTCCCGCGGGGCGGCGGTGGTGGGGCTGGACGTCGATCCGAAGATCGGGACGATGCTCTCCCGCCGGGATTTCCTGGGCCTCCGCTGCGACGTCACCGCGGAGGGGGAGGTCACGGCGGCGCTGGCGCGGGGGATCGAGGCCTTCGGCGGTCTCGACCTGCTGGTGCTGAACGCGGGGATCTTCCCGGCCGCGCGCAGGATCGCCGAGCTGTCGCTGGCGGAATGGGACCGGGTGATGCGGGTGAACCTGGACGCC
>JAICSG010001146.1 GCA_025937035.1 Thermoanaerobaculia bacterium
CCGGGATCCAGCGGCCCCCCCGTTTTTCCAGGATGGCATAGCGCGCGTCGGGAGAGCCGTTCTCCACCACGTGCGGGAACGGGTAGTCGGAGTCGTAGGCGGGGAGGCCCACGCTGCCGGGGTTGACCAGGAGCTGGCCGCGCCGGGTCCGCACGGCCCGCGGCACGTGGGAGTGGCCGCACGCCACGACCTCGGCGCCGGCTCCGTGCAGGCGGTCCTCGATCTCGTCCCGCGTCGCGGCGCGCAGGCCCTCCGGCGCCGCTGTTTCGAGGAGGTACTCGCAGTCGCTCCGCGGCGTGCCATGGCACAGCAGCACGTCCTCCCCGAGGGGGACCACGGGGCGCAGCGACGCGATCCAGTCGAGCTCCACCGGCGTGAGCTGGGAATGGGCGTAGGCGTCGGACGCGCCGCGCTCGGCCGGAGGCAGCGTGAGCAGCTGCCGCTCGTGATTGCCGGCGAGGTGAATCCAATCCTGGGCCATCAGGACCTGGGCCGTCTCGCGGGGGAGCAGCGGCCCCGACAGGCCGTCCCCCAGATTCACCACCACGTCGGCGCCGCGGCGGAGGAGATCCTCCATCACGGCCGCGAGGGCCGCGAGGTTGCCGTGGACGTCCGAGAGGAGGGCGATCCGCATGACCGATCGATCAGGCCGGCGTGGCCCTTTCCTGCTCAAGCCTCACGGACGACCACGGTCCCCGCGATCAGATCGTGCACGGCGCGCCGCTTCGGATTGGTGAGCGCCGTGGTGACCTCGAGCAGGAACCAGGCGAGCCCGGCGCAGGCCAGGACCCGCGCCGGCAGGGACGCGTCGGCCGCGTGCCCGCTGTACTGCCGGGTCAGGACCAGGTAGACGAAATAGACGAGCGCAAGGCCGTTGAGGAGGATGTAGCCGCTGTCCCTCAGGAAGGCCTGGCGGAGCGTCGGAATCCGCTCCTCCGACAGGTCGAGCACCCTCACGTGGGCCGCCCTCTTGCCGAGGGTCTGGCCACCCCGGGCATGGAGAAGGACGCTGTAGAGCCAGTACGCGGAGTAGGAGATCGCGGCCCAGGCGATGAGGAGGAGCGCGCCCCGCTCAGGGGAGGACAGGAAGCCGTCGGCGAAGGCGAGCGGCGCCAGGACGAATCCGTCGAAGCAGCCGGCCCGGATGCGGGGCCAGATCGTCTGATACCGACCCACGACGGGCTCCGGAGGCTCGGGCTCCAGCTCCGTGCCGCACCCCGGGCAGACGGCGTCCGTGGTCTCGAGATCGCACTGCAGGCAGTAGCTCATGGCTCAACCTCCGGGCCGCTGGCCCTCGTGGATGAAGCGCCTTTATTCTAGCTCACTGCCACTCACCCCTTCTTCCGCTGCCCGGCCACCCGCTCGCGCAGGCGCTCCTCCTGCTCGCGCAGCTCGGGGGTGAATTCCTCGCCGAAGTCCTCGGCCTCGAACACTTGGCGGATCTCGAGCTCGACGTCCCCGTCGCCGTCGAGCGCCGGCCAGCGCTTGGCCCACTCGACCGCCTCCTCCTTCGAATTCACCTGGATCATCGAATAGCCGGCGATCAGCTCCTTGGTCTCGGCGAACGGCCCGTCGATCACGCTCGGTTTGCCTCCCGAGAGCTTGACCCGGGTGCCCTTCGAGCTCGGATGGAGCCCCTCGCCCGCGAGCAGCACGCCGGCGTTGGCCATCTCTTCCATGTACTTCCCCATCTCGGCCAGGAGCCGCTCGGTCGGCATCACGTACGCCTCGGTGTCCTTGTCGGCCTTGCGGATGATCATGAATCGC
>JAICSG010000638.1 GCA_025937035.1 Thermoanaerobaculia bacterium
AACTATCTGGTCGTCCAGGTGGCCGGCGCGAAGGTCACGGTGACGAGGGTGAAGGTGGACCAATGAGCCCGGTTGCGAAGGGATCGGTTGCTTCTCGCCCTTCGAAGTGGTATCATCCTGAATGTCAGGAGGTTGTCCGTGCCCTCTACCGCCAGAGACCGTCAAATCAGCATCCGCATCTCCAATGATATCGACACCTGGCTGGAACGCCGCGCCGGGAGCAGCAAGAACAAGGCCGGATTTGTCCGCCGGCTCATCGAGCGGGAGAGGGAGCGCGAACGGGAGCTTGAGCTTCTCAAGATGTTCAACGAGGCTGCGGCCGACGTGACGGCCGAAGATCGCGAAGAGCGGGAGTTGCTTCTGGGCGGGTTCGCCTCTGGCCCGACTTCTTGAGACCTCCTGAATGCCGAAGCCACTGCGTGGTGAGATCTGGATGTTCGACCTCAACCCCAAGAAGGGGCGTGAGCAGAAGGGTGTTCGGCCGTGCCTCGTCGTCTCCACGGACGCGCTCAACCGCTCGGAGTTCGGCACGATCATCATCTGTCCGATCACCAGCCAGGAACGCCCCAGATTCAAATGGCGCGTCGCGTTTGTTCCTGCCGACCTGTCCTTGGCTGATAGCGGCTGGCAAGCCAAGCCGCATTGGGTGGAGACCGACCAACTCGTCACGGTGGATACAAGCCATCGCGCGCTGCGACATCTTGCGACGGTGATCAACGAAAAGAAAATGCGACTGGTGGACGACTCCCTTCGAATGATGCTGAGCCTTTAAAGACGAGGCTCAGGAGACCACGCACCAGCTCCTACCCCAGATTCCCCCCGTTCGTCCGGATCACCTCCGAGTAGAACCGCGAGCTGGCCTTGGGGGTCCGCTTCAGCGTTTCGAAATCGACGTGGACGATGCCGAAGCGCTTGGAGAATCCCAGGCTCCATTCGAGGTTGTCGAGCAGCGACCAGGCGAAGTAGCCGCGCAGGTCGACGCCGCGGTCGATCGCCTCGCGCGCGGCTTGCAGATGGGTGCGCAGGTAGTCGACGCGCAGCGGGTCGGCGAGCTCGCCGTGCGCCGTGGGCGGATCGTAGAAGGCGGCGCCGTTCTCGGTGATGTAGAGCGGCAGGTCGCCGTAATTCTCCTTCACCCAGACCAGCGTGTCGGTGAGCCCTTCCGGATAGACCTCCCAGGCCGTCTCCGTGTAGGCGTGGCGTTTCTGCTTGACGCCGGAGGCCCGGACGGGGAGCGCCGTGGGATCGAATTTCGTCACGTTCCGCGTGTAGTAGTTGACGCCCAGAAAATCGATCGGCTGGCGGATGCGCGCGAGATCCTCGGCAGGAAAATCCGGCCAGGCCTCGCCGAAGATCTCCGTCATCTCGTCCGGATAGCGGCCATGGAACACCGGATCGAGATATTGCCGGTTCATGTAGGCGTCGGCCCGGCGGGTGGCGGCGAGGTCCTCCTCGCTCTCCGAGGCGGGATATTTCGGCTCCAGGTTCACCACCAGACCGATCTGGTGTTTCCCCTCCGCGCGGTACACCTCCACGCCGGCGGCGTGCGCGAGCATCAGATGGTGCGAGGCGATGGGCGCCTCGAAAAGGTTTCGATGGCCGGGCGCCAGCGCGCCGTGCAGGTAGCCGCCGTCGGTCACCACCCAGGGCTCGTTGAGGGTGGCCCACATCCGCACGCGGTCGTCGAGGGCGCGGAACATCACTTGAGCGTAGTCGGCGAACCAGCCGGCGATGTCCCGGTTGAGCCAGCCGCCGCGGTCGTCGAGCGCCGCCGGCAGATCCCAGTGATAGAGGGTCACCAGCGGCTGGATGCCGTTCTCCAGCAGCGCGTCCACCAGCCGGCGGTAGAAGTCGAGCCCCTTTTCGTTGACCCGGCCCGTCCCCTCCGGCAGCACGCGACCCCAGGCGACGCTGAAGCGGTAGGCGTGGAGCCCGAGCTCGCGCATCAGCCGCACGTCCTCCTCGTAGAGGTGGTAGTGATCGCAGGCCACGTCGCCGTTGTCGCCGCTCGGCACCAGCCAGGGCGTGCGCGTGAAGCGGTGCCAGATGCTCGGGCCCGCGCCGTCGGCCAGGGGAGCGCCCTCCACCTGATAGGCCGAGGTGGCCGCGCCCCAGAGGAATCCGTCGGGAAATGAAAAAGATTTCGTCATCGTTCGCTCGCCCTCCACATCCAGACTCTATCGCAGCCCGAGATCTCTCGATAGAATGAAAACGCGTTTACATCGGGCTTCCTGATGCTAAAATCTCCTCTCCGGAGCCCTCGCCCATGCCCCAAGCCACCCACCCCTACAGCGTCCATCCCAGCGTCGCCATGGTGCGCGACTGGATCGAGTCGCTGCCGCGGAAGACCGGCCGCTCGCTCGACGAGTGGCTGCGGCTGGTCGCGGAGCAGGGGCCGGCGGCCGCCAAGGACAGGATCGCCTGGCTCAAGGCCGAGCACGGCCTGGGGACCAACTCCGCGATCTGGATCGCCGAGACCTCGCTCGGCACCATGGAGGAGACCGGCGATCCGGAGGACTACCTCCGCCGCGCCGTGGGCTACGTGGACGCCATGTTCTCGGGCCGCAAGGCCGCTCTGCGGCCGGTTTACGACGAGCTGCTGAGGACCGCGCTGGCGACCGGGCCGGACGTCAAGGCTTGCCCCGCCTCGACCATCGTCCCCCTCTACCGCGAGCACGTCTTCGCCCAGATCAAGCCCGCCACGGCGGCGCGCATCGACCTCGGCCTCGCCCTCCGGGACACCCCCGCCACCGGCCGCCTGGTCGACACCGGCGGCTTCGCCAAGAAGGACCGCATCACCCACCGCATCCCGATCGCCAGCCTCGCGGAGATCGACGAGGAAGTGCGGCGGTGGCTGAAGGCGGCCTACGACCTGGATGCCTGATTCTTTGACTCTCGAAGACCTCGGCTGGAACGACTTCTTCGCGGCGGCCTTCGCGCCCTACGCGGAGCAGGGGCTCGTCCCCGCCCGCGTGACCGCCCAGAAGGGGCTCAATCAGATTTCGACCGGCGACGCCGAGCACTACGCCGACCTCGCCGGCAAGCTGCGGCACGAGCTGAAGGGGCCGGAGAGCCCGGGACATCCGGCGGTGGGGGATTGGGTGGCGGTCCGGCTCCCCACGGGGGAGGGGCGGGCGATGATCCACGCCATCCTGCCGCGCAAGTCCAAATTCTCCCGCAAGAGCGCCGGCCAGCGCACCGAGGAGCAGGTGGTGGCCGCCAACGTGGACACCATCTTTCTCGTCTCCGGCCTCGACGGCGACTTCAACCCCCGCCGCATCGAGCGCTATCTCACCGCCGCCTGGGACAGCGGCGCCCAGCCCGTGGTCGTGCTCAACAAGCTCGACCGCTGCGCCGACCCCGAGGCCTGCCTGCTCGAGACCGAGGCC
>JAICSG010000543.1 GCA_025937035.1 Thermoanaerobaculia bacterium
ATCGAGCGGCCCCGTGTGTCGCCGGTGTACAACGTGGTGGACGACGAGCCGATGCCCCTTCAGGAGAATCTAACGCTGCTGGCCCAGGCGATCGGCGCCCGTCCGCCGCGCCTCCTGCCGGGGTGGCTGGTCCGGCTGGCGGCGCCGGTGGTGGCGGAGCTCGGCTCGATGCGGCTGGTGCTCTCGAACGCCAAGGCCCGGCGGGAGCTCGGCTGGGTCCCCCGGTATTCCAACGCCAGGGTAGGGCTGGCGGAGCTGAGCCGGGCCCTGGAGGAGGCCGCGTGATCGACGCCGCCACGTTCCAGGTCCTGCGTCCGCACCTGTTCTCGGTGGCGTACCGGATGCTGGGCAGCGCCGCCGAGGCCGAGGACGTGGTGCAGGACGCCTGGCTGCGGGCCGCCTCGGCCCCCGGCGACCTCGACTCGACACGCGCTTGGCTGACCACGGTGGTGACGCGGCTCTGCCTGGACCGTTTGAAGTCCGCGCGCGTGCAGCGGGAGGAGTATGTCGGCCCCTGGCTGCCGGAGCCGGTGCCGACCGAGGCGGTGGAGACGGCCGAGGACCAGTTGGCCCGCCGCGAGTCGGTGACCATGGCCTTCCTGGTGCTGCTGGAGACGCTCACCCCGGCGGAGCGGGCGGCGTTCCTGCTGCGCGAGGTGTTCGAGATCGACTACGACGAGGTGGCGCGCGCTCTGGAGATGACCCCGGCGGCGGTGCGCCAGCTCGTCCACCGGGCCAAGGTGAGGGTGGCGGAGGGCCGGCCCCGGTTCCCGGCGCCGCCGGAGCGCCAGCGGGAGATCGTCTCGCGCTTCTTCGAGGCGGTCCGTAAGGGGGACCCCTCGCTCCTCCAGAAGCACCTCGCCGCGGACGTGGTCTTCGCCGCGGACAGCGGCGGCCGGGCCGCCGCCGCGCGCCGCCAGGTGACCGGCATCCGCGCGGTGAGCCGTCTGATGGCCGGCATCTGGCGCTATTCCGCGGACCCGGCCTGGCATACCGAGGTGGCCGACATCAACGGCGAGACGGCCCTGGTGGTCGTCTACGCCGGGCGGCTCGAGACGGTGTTCATCTTCTCCACGGACGCCGACCGGATCACTGCCATCCGGGCGGTCCGCAATCCCGAAAAGCTCGCCTGGCTGGCGGAGCACACCGGGCTGCCCCTCACTTCCCCTGGATGAGCGCCCCGATATCTTTCGACAGCTGCTCGAGCGAGCCCTGGTTGAGGTACATCATGTGCCCCGCCGGGTAGATCCGGATCGTCAACCGCGCCGGGTCGATGCCGCTGTGGTTCAGCATGTAGGTATTGGCGAAGTAGGCCGTCGCCAGGTCGTAGTAGCCGTTGGCGACGAACACGCGCATCGCCTCGTTGTCCTTGGTGCCCTGCGCCAGATCGCCGGTGACGTCGACGAAGCCGGCGAAGGCGCCGGTCGCGTTCTTCCGCCGCTTCCAGCTCTGGTTGGCCTCGCCGTTCTGAGTCACGTAGGGCTCCTGGATGTCGGCGCCGAGCTCATCGCGCAGGTACTGGTGGAAGAGCGCGACGTAGATCGGCCCGGTCTTGGCGTCGAACGGGTCGCTATTGGGGAATTCCGATACCTTGTCGAGCTCCTTCTGCGCGTAACGGCTGTCGAGAAAGCCCGTGGCCATCCCCTCGTCGCGCAGGAGCTCCTTGGCGAAGCGGGGCGCATAGAGGCGCAGGTTGCTGTTGAGGATGTATTGCTTGGACACGCCCGTGTAGCGGTGCAGCTTGTCGGCGATCTGTCCCTTCTCCGCCTGCGAGAGCGAGTCGCCGCGGAAGAGGGCCTGCAGGTATTCGCCGGAGGCGAACTGCTCGACCTCGGTGAGCAGCGCCTGCAGGCTCGGCCAGGAATCCGGGAGCTTCTTGTGATACCACGCCGTCGCCGCGAGCGTCGGCAGGTGCGTGGCGTAGGTGAGATCGTTGCCGTTGGTGGCGAAGGGCAGGGCGCCCATGTTGATCGCCGGCGAGATGAGGATCACGCCGTTGAGGTTGATGCCCATCTGCTGCTGGAGCCGCGGTACGAGCATGGAGCCGCGGATGCCGCCGTAGCTCTCGCCGAGGACGTACTTGGGCGAATTCCAGCGGTCGTGCACGGTGAGGAAGGCGCGGATGAAGTCGGCGACGGAGTCGGCGTCCTCGTCGTAGCCCCAGAAGTCGGCGTCCTTCTTCTCCCCGAGCGCGCGGCTGAAGCCTGTGCCGACCGGGTCGACCTCGACGAGGTCGGTGAAGCGCAGCAGGCTCGACGGGTTGTCCTTGAGCCGGTAGGGGGGCGCGCCCGGGTCCTGCGCGTCGCTCGGGATGTCGATGCGCCTGGGACCGACGAAACCGAGGTGCAGAAAGACCGAGGCGGAGCCCGGCCCGCCGTTGAAGAAGAACGTGATCGGCCGGTCCTCCTGCCGCTTCACACCCTCCGCGGTGTAGGAGATCGTGAAGAAGCGCGCCGTGGGCTTGCCGTCGCGGTCCTTGAGGTCGATGTCCTCCGCCGTGGCGGTGTAGGGGAGGTCCACCCCGCCGGCGGTGAAGCGGTGGTGGGTGACGAACTTGCGGGGCGCGGGCGGCGCCGGCGCGGCCTTCTCCATGCCCCCCGGCTTGTCGCCCTTGGGGGGCTCGTCAGCGCGGACGGCGGCGGTAGTCGAGACGAACAGGGTCAAAAGAATGGCGAAAGTCGCTTTGCGCATGCGCAGGATCTCCCTCATGGTGAGCCAGATACGCCTGGAACGGACGGAAGTTTCAGGATGCCGCCGGTCCCGGGATGCGCCGTTGGGAAGAGGGAAGGCCGTCTTCCCGGTCTCCGACGGCTCATCCGGGGAGGGAATGCCGCCTTCCCTTCTTCCAACGGCGTATTGGCGACCGGGAACGCGGCGGTCCCTCCTCAAACGGTGCATTGGAAGGAGGGAAGGCAGCGTTCCCTGTTTCCGGCAGCTCTTTGGCGGCCGGGAAGACGGCGCTCCCTCCTCGGACAAGGCGTCAGGAGGAGGGAAGACGGCGTTCCCTCCTGCGAATGAGCCGCCGGAAGGAGGGAAAACGGCGTTCCCTCCCTCTGGCGAGACGTTGGAAGGCCTCAGGCTCAAGCGGAAGCTTCGCCGTCCGGTGAAGGCTCTGGTTTCGCGGGCCGTCTCTTTCCGCGCAGCGGTTGGATGCCGAAACGGAGCAGTTGCTCGTTCCGATTGCCGAAATGGAGCTTCAGGTTGACCTTCAGGGCGGACGCCGCCTTGCGTCCCTCCTCCAGGATCTCGTTCATCCGGCGGGTCACGGCCTGCTTGCGGGAGTCGAGGCTCTTCTGCTCGACCGCGAGCTCCCGGATCTCGGCGAGGAGCTTTTGCAGCTTTTCATGGATGATCTGGATCTGAGGATCCGCGGCGGTCGTCTCCTCGTCGATCGATTGGGCCAGCTTCTCCCAGTCGCCAAGCGTCAGCGCGGTGCGGGTTCGGGGCATGGGGACCTCTCCTGGGGGAGATCTTACCGCATGTCCGGGCAGGACTGCGCGTGCCTTTGGTGAGCTCGCTCTAAAATACCGAGAGAGCTCCCGCTACCCCCCTCGCAAACCCAAGCGGTTCTAGGACGAATAAGTTTTGGGGGTGTTTTTACGTCTTCTGAGGGTGTATGGCTAGAAAACTACGCTACGTCCCTCAGCCCCGCACCCTCGTCTCCATCACCAACCGCACCATCCAGGGGCGCTACCTTCTGCGTCCCGGACCCTCGTTCGACGACATCTTCCTGGGCATCCTGGGAAGGGCCCAGCGGCAGCACGAGATGGCCATCGCGGCCGTCACGGTGCTGTCGAACCATCTCCATCTCCTCCTGATCGTCGACGACGCTCAAGAGGTCGCGGGCTTCATGCGAGACCTCCAGTCCAAGCTGGC
>JAICSG010001063.1 GCA_025937035.1 Thermoanaerobaculia bacterium
GAGCACTGCGGCTACAAGAACAGCCGCCCGCTCCTCCGCAAGCTCCCCACGCAGGCGCCCTGGGTGCTCCAGGGGCCGGGCGAGAACGCGGGCGTCATCGACGTGGGCGACGGGCTCGCGGTGGCGTTCAAGATCGAGTCGCACAACCACCCGTCGGCGGTGGAGCCGTACCAGGGCGCGGCCACGGGGGTGGGCGGGATCCTGCGCGACGTGTTCACCATGGGCGCGCGCCCTATCGCCATGCTCAACTCGCTGCGCTTCGGCGAGATCGACGGCGACGAGGGCGACCGCGTGCGCTACCTCTTCGCCGGCTGCGTGAAGGGGATCGGCGACTACGGCAACTGCGTGGGCATCCCCACCGTGGGGGGAGAGACCGGTTTCCATCGCTGCTACAACGGCAACATCCTGGTCAACGCCTTCGCCCTGGGGGTGGCCCGGAGGGAGCACATCTTCCACGCGCGGGCGAGCGGCGCCGGCAACCCCGTCCTCTATGTGGGAAGCCGCACGGGACGGGACGGCATCCACGGCGCCACCATGGCCTCGGAATCGTTCGACAAAGAGAGCGAGCAGAAGCGGCCGACCGTGCAGGTGGGCGACCCCTTCACCGAGAAGATCCTCCTCGAGGCCTGCCTGGAGGCGATGCGCACCGGCGCCATCGTGGCCATCCAGGACATGGGCGCCGCCGGGCTCACCAGCTCGACCTTCGAGATGGCCGGCCGCGGCGGCACGGGGCTCCATCTCGATCTCGACCACGTCCCCCTGCGCCAGCCCGGGCTCACACCCTACGAGATGATGCTCTCCGAGTCCCAGGAGCGCATGGTGCTGGTGGCCAGGAAGGGGCGGGAGGAGGAGCTCGAGAGAGTCTTCCGCCGCTGGGGGCTGGAGGTGGCGAATATCGGCGAGATCACGGAGACCGGTCGCGCGGTGCTCACCTGGCACGGCGAGCGGGCGGCCGACATCCCCATCCGGCCGCTCACCGAGGAGGCGCCCGTCTACCACCGGCCGGTGGCCGAGCCGTCCGATCTCGCCGAGCGCTGGCGCGCCCCCGAGGTGCCGCAGCCGTCCGACCCCCGCGAGGCCCTGGAGCGGCTGCTCGCCACCCCCGAATTCGCCAGCAAGGCCTGGATCTGGACCCAGTACGACCACACCGTGCGCACCAACACCGTCCAGGGCCCGGGGGGCGACGCCGCGGTGCTGCTGCTCAAGGGGACCCCCTCCGGCCTCGCCATGACCTGCGACGTCAACCCGGTCTACTGCTACTTCGATCCCCGGCGGGGGGGCGCCCAGGCGGTGGCCGAGGGGGTGCGCAACCTCGCCTGCGTGGGGGCCGAGCCGGTCGGCCTCACCGACTGCCTCAACTTCGGCGACCCGGAGCGGCCGGAGATCTCCTGGCAGTTCCGCGAGGCGGTGCGCGGCATGTCCGACGCCTGCCGGGCGCTCGGCGTGCCGGTGATCTCGGGGAACGTCTCCTTCTACAACGAGACCGAGGGCACCTCGATCTACCCCACCCCGGCGATCGCCATGGTGGGAGTGATCCCGAGCCTCTCGGGGCTGCCCGAGGCGGCGTTCCAGCGCGAGGGGGACCGCGTCGTCCTGCTCGGCGAGGACCGTTCCGAATTCGGCGGCGCGGCCTACCTGCGCCTGCTCCACGGCATTGAGCAGGGGCGCCCGCCGGAGGTCGACCTCGACGCCGAGTTGTGTCTGGCGAAGCTCCTGCGCTCCCTGATCTCCCGCGGGCTGCTCACCACGGCGCACGACCTCTCGGAAGGAGGCTTCCTGATCTCCCTCGCCGAGGCCTGCTTCGGCCGCCGGCCGCTGGGCGTCCGGGTCGAGGTGCCGCTCACCGGAGCCGACCTCTTCTCCGAGTCGCAGGGGCGGGCGATCGTCGCCTGCCCGCCCGCGGCGCTCGACCGGGTGCTCCAGGCGGCGGAAGAGGCC
>JAICSG010001050.1 GCA_025937035.1 Thermoanaerobaculia bacterium
CAGGAAGCGCCGCACTTCCTCCCGATCTGGAACTTGAAAGACCGGCACTTCCTTGAGGCGGGCAAGTTGCTCGGAAGTAGGCTGCTGGGGAAGGCTCCTCTCACCAGTGGCAGGGTGCTGATGAATCAACATGAGGGCCGCAAGGCGTCGATTCCCCTCAACCACGACATGGTCCCCATTTTCATCCGGGGGTAGAATAATGATCGGCTCATGCTCAAAGAACCCGTTGTCGAGCATCGACTCCGCGAGCTCATCGAGAACGCCGTTCTCATAAAGATAATCAAAAAGGGCGCTTTGCTGAGCGCCATGGAGCTCTTCGGGCAACCGCGGATTCTCAGGATCGAGAAGGAGCTTCTCAACTTTCACTTTCGGCATCTTGCGTCCTCCCTGCAGGCGTAGACTACCCCAACACCCCAGAAGCTCCTACATGTCCAGGAAAGCCCCTACGGCCGCGTCGGCACCCCGCTCACCGTCCGCGCGGTCAGCCCCTTCTGCCCTTTCACCTCCACCTCGATCTTGCTCCAGGCCGCCGGGGGCGCGGTGTCCTTGGGGTAGAAGGCCAAGGTGTACTGGCTGCGGAGCTCGGAGAGGATCTGGCCGTAGACGCCGGCGAGGTCCTCGTTCGGGTGGATGAAGTAGACCTGCCCTCCCCCGGCCGCGGCGATGCGCTGGAACTTGGCCGAGGCGGGCTCGCTGAGGAAGCCGCCGTCCTCCCCACGCTCTTCCCGCGGGTTCGAGACGATCAGGTAGATGGGGATGCCGCTCTCGCGGGCCGCCTTCAGGGCGGCGGGATAGGCGGCATTCTCGGTCTCGTCGATGCCGTCCGAGTACATCACCAGGGCTTTGCGGCCGGAGATCCCCTGGAGTTGGCGGAGCGAGAAGAGGATGGCGTTCCAGAGCGCCGTGCCGCCGTCGGGCTGGAGCTGGTCGAGCGCCGCCACCACCGCGCTCAGGTCCCGGGTCAGGGGCCGCACCAGCTTCGCCTGGGTGTCGAAATCGATCAGCATGGCCCGGTCGCGGTCGGTGAGGCCGGTGTTGAGCAGGGCGGCGACCGCCTTGCGGACGTCCGGGAGCTTGAGGAACATGCTGGCCGAGCTGTCGATGGCGAGCGCCAGGGTGAGCGGCAGCTCGCCGGCGTTCTCGAAGGCCGAGATCTCCTGCTCCTGGCCGTCCTGGCGGAGCCGGAAGGCGTCCTTGGGGAGCCCCGGCACCGGCTTGCCGTTGGCGTCGGTCACCACCACGGCGAGCTGCACCAAGCGGACGTCGATGTGGGTGCCCAGCTCGGTGGTGTTGAGCGACATGGAGTCCTCGGCCGTGGAGCCGTCGTCGAGGTGGGCGGTGACCCGGAGGTAGCCGATGGGGCGGTTGCGCGGCACGTTGACGCGGTGGCGGAAGGGCGGCGCGTAGAGGGTGGCGGCCAGCTCGTCGTTCCAGTAGATCTCGACCTTCTCGACCCGGCGGCCGGACGGCGCCCGCACGTCGGCCTCGACATCGACCGGTCCCACGCCCTGACGCGCGGCGGGCGCGACGATGCGCACCCCGAAGGTCTCGCTGGGATCGTTCAGCCGCACCCAGTCGCGGGCCAGCTCCTTGCCGTCGGGGCCGTAGGCGACCCCCTGGACGATCTGCGGGCGCACCCGGCGGCCGAGATCGACCTCGGCCTCGCAGGGGACCTTGCCGCAGCTCGCGGCGGTGCGGTCGCCCAGCTTGAGATCGACGCGGGCGATCCCCGAGCCCTCGCCGTTCACCCGCAGGCGCACCTTGCCGGCGAGACTGGAGCCCGTGGGGGCCACCAGGCGGATGCCGGGGCGGGTTACGGAGATCGCCGGGGCTTCCGGCGGCGCTCCGCTCAAGGTGACCGCCTGGCCCCCCCAGACGCCGCCGGCCAGCGGCTCGACCAGCACGGCCACGGTGTCCGCTCCCTCCGGCAAGGTCACGGGCAGGTGGTAGACGTTGGGCTCGGAGCCGGCGCGGTC
>JAICSG010001189.1 GCA_025937035.1 Thermoanaerobaculia bacterium
ACGACTTCTCGCCCCCCTGCGCCATGACCTCCCTGACGGTCGCGCCCTCGTCGGACGCCTTCGCCGGGACGGAGTGCAACGACGGGGAATCCCCCCTCCTCTTCAAGCGCGGCCAGGACGGCTGGCAGCCGGTCCCGATCGGCAGCATCGCCTTCACGCCGAGCTTCTCGGCCTTCGCGTACGTGGCCGCCGATCCCCGCCGGCCGTCGACGGTCTATGCCTCGATCTACGCCCCGGAGGTCCCCAACAAGGATCCGTTCCCCCAGACCTTCCGGAGCACGGACGGGGGCGTTTCCTGGGAGGTCCTCCCCGATCTGGCGGGCGTGATCGCCTTCAGCTTCGCGTTTCCGGTGGATGAGCCCGAAACCGTCTACGCCGCCGCGTCTTACAACACCTCGGACGTCTTCGTGAGCCACGATGGTGGCCGGGGGTGGGAGGTGGCCGGCCCCGGAGTGAGAGGTGGCAACCTTGAGTCGGTGTCGGCCGGCGGAGGCAATCCGGCCGCCGTCTACGTGGCGACGTCCGGCGGTCTCTACAGGCTGGTCTCGGACCCGCCCTAGCGCCGGCCGGGCAGACGGGAGGCCGGGGCTACTCCCCGTCCTCCCGTTTCGCTCGCGGCGCCCGCCCCGCCTCCCGCAGGGCGCGGGCCAGCAGGAATTCGATCTGCGCGTTGACGCTGCGCAACTCGTCCTCGGCCCAGAGCCGGAGGGCCTCGTAGACCTCCGGGTCGAGCCGCAGGGGGTAATTTTTCCGCTCCGCCAAGAGCCCGCCTCAGTGGTACAGGCTGCCGACGTTGACGACCGGCTGCGGATGGCCGCCGCCGCAGAGCACCACCAGCAGGTTGCTCACCATGGCGGCCCGCCGTTCGGGGTCGAGCTCGACCACCCCCTTGGCGGCGAGCCCCTCCAGGGCGTGCTCGACCATGCCGACCGCCCCTTCGACGATCTTCGCCCGCGCCGCCACCACCGCGCTCGCCTGCTGGCGCTGCAGCATCGCCGACGCGATCTCCGCCGAATAGGCGAGGTGGCTGATGCGCGCCTCCAGCACCGCCACTCCGGCCTGCTCCAGGCGCTCCTGGATCTCCTTCGCCAGCCCGACCGACATCTCCGCGGTATGCCCGGAGAGGTCCATCTCCCCCTCCACGTCGGCCACGTAGGGGAAGCGGGTGGCGAGGTTGCGCAGCGCCGACTCGCTCTGGACCTGGACGAAGTTGATGTAGTCGTCCACGTTGAACAGCGCCTCGGCGGTGTCGACCACCTTCCAGACCACCACGGCGGCGATCTCGATCGGGTTGCCCGCCTTGTCGTTGACCTTGAGCTTGCCGGTCTCGAAGTTGCGGGTCCGCATCGAGATCCCCTTCTTGCTGTAGAAGGGGTTGGCCCAGCGCAGCCCCGGCACCCGGGCCGTCCCCACGTAGTCCCCGAAGAGCTGCAACACCTTGGCCTGGTTGGGGTTGACCACGAACAGCCCGGCCTCACCGAGGATGGCGCCCACCATCAGCAGGACGCTGGCGAGGACCCCCGGCCCTAGCCCCATACGGGCGGAGAAGATCAGGCCGGCGATCGCGGCCAGGAACAGAACCAGGAACAGCAGCAGCATCCCCAGCCCGGGGCCGCCGTTGAATTCCTTTTCGCGAATCATGGTGAAGTCTCT
>JAICSG010000356.1 GCA_025937035.1 Thermoanaerobaculia bacterium
CGGGGGTGTCGCTCTTCATCGCCATCATCGGGTGCCTGACGGCGCTCATGGCCGGCACCATCGGCCTGGCGCAGACCGACATCAAGAAGGTCCTCGCCTACTCGACGGTCTCGCAGCTCGGCTACATGTTCCTGGCGGCGGGGCTGGGGGCCTACTCGGCGGCGCTCTTCCACGTGATGACCCACGCCTTCTTCAAGGCCCTCCTCTTCCTCGGCTCCGGCTCGGTGATCCACGCCATGAGCGGCGACCAGGATATGGATCACATGGGCGGCCTGAAGAAGCACCTGCCGCAGACGTGCATCACCTATTGGATCGGCGCCCTGGCGATCGCCGGCATCTTCCCCTTCGCCGGCTTCTTCAGCAAGGACGAGATCCTCCACGCCGCGGCGGAGCGGGGCCAGTGGGTCCTTTACGCGATCGGCCTGATCACGGCGGGCATGACGGCCTTCTACATGTTCCGCTCGGTCTTCCTGACCTTCCACGGCGAGTTCCGCGGCACCCACGAGCAGGAGCACCACCTGCACGAATCTCCGGCCTGGATGACGATCCCGCTGTGGATCCTGGCGGCCGGGGCGGTCGTCTCGGGCTTCGTGGGCGCGCCCTGGAACAACCGCTTCGAGCGCTTCCTGGAGCCGGTGATCCAGAAGGTCCAGGTCCCGGGCATGGAGGTGGCCGAGCATCACGTCAGCGTCCTGGCGCTCTCGCTCGTGGCGCTCGCGGTCGCCGCGCTCGGCATCTACGTCGCCTGGGCGAATTACGGCGGCGACAAGGGGCTCGCGCGGGGCCAGCACTGGGCCGCGCGCCTGCCGGTCCTGCACCGCCTGCTGCTCAACAAGTGGTACGTCGACGAGGTCTACGACGTGCTGGTCGTGCGGCCGCTGGCGGCCGTCTCCCGCTTCTTCTGGAAAGTGGTGGACACCTTCGTCATCGACGGGGCGATCAACGCCGGCGCGTTCCTCACCGAGCTGACCGGCGACGTCGGCCGCTTCTCGACCACCGGCAACGTGCGTAACTACGCCCTCTACTTCTTCCTTGGCGTGATCCTGCTCTTCTGGTGGATCGCCTTCCGCTGACCGGGACGGATATGGAAACCTTTCTCTCGCTTCTCGTCGGCAACACGCTGACCCGCCTGGTCTTCTTCCCGACCGTGGCGGCCATACCGCTGTTCTTCCTCGCCCGCGCGCAAGCCAAGGTGGCGAAGGTCTACTCGCTGGTGGTCTCGCTGATCGAGGTCCTCTTCGGAGGGATGTACCTCTTCAGCCACCTGGGCGCGGACGGCACCTTCCCATTGGTCCACGACGGCGGCGGCGCCTTCTCCTGGATTCCGGGCTTCGGCATCCGGTACGACATGGCGATGGACGGCATCTCGATGCCGCTGGTGATGCTGGGCATCCTCCTGCTGCCGATCGTCCTCCTGGGCTCCTGGAAGGGGATCGAAAAGCACTGGCCGCTCTTCGGCGCCTCCATGCTGCTGCTCACCACGGGAGTGCTGGGCACCCTGGTCGCCTACGACCTCTTCCTGTTCTATGTCTTCTGGGAGGTCATGCTCGTCCCGATGTACCTCCTGATCGGCATCTGGGGAGGCGAGCGGCGGATCTACGCGGCGGTCAAGTTCTTCCTCTACACCATGGCCGGCAGCCTGCTGATGCTGATCGCCATCCTCTGGATGGCCTGGACCTTCAAGAATCTCAACGGCGGCGTCTGGAGCTTCGCCTACACCGATCTCCTGCGGCTCGACCTGCCGGTGCACCAGCAGATCTGGCTCTTCGCGGCCTTCGCGCTGACCTTCGCCATCAAGGTGCCGATGTTCCCGCTCCACACCTGGCTGCCGGACGCCCACGTCGAGGCGCCCACGGGCGGCTCGGTGATCCTGGCCGGCATCCTGCTGAAGCTCGGCACCTACGGCTTCGTGCGCTTCGCCATCCCGCTCTTCCCCCACGCCACCGAGGCGGCCAAGCCGCTGCTGCTGACGCTGGCGATCGTCGGCATCATTTATGGAGCCCTGGTCGCCTGGGTGCAGGCGGACATGAAGAAGCTGGTCGCCTACTCCTCGATCGCTCACCTCGGCTTCGTGATGCTCGGCCTGCTCGCCCTCGACGCCATCGCCTGGCAAGGGTCGCTCCTGCAGATGGTCAACCATGGCCTCTCGACCGGCGCGCTCTTCCTTCTCGTCGGCATGCTCTACGACCGGCGGCACACCAAGAAGTTCGACGAGTTCGGCGGCCTGGCCAAGGTGATGCCGGTGTTCGCCTTCTTCCTGGTCTTCTCCAGCCTGGCGTCCGTGGGCCTGCCGGCGCTCAACGGCTTCGTGGGTGAGTTCATGATCCTGATCGGCAGCTTCCGCACCCTCGGCTGGGTGCCGGTCGCGATCGCCACCTTCGGCGTGGTGCTCGCGGCGATCTACCTGCTGAAGATGGTCCAGCTCACCATCTGGGGCCCGATCACCAAGGACGAGAACAAGACCCTGACCGACCTCAACGGCCGCGAGCTGGCGGCGTTGATTCCCCTGTGCGTGCTGATGCTCTGGATCGGCGTCGCGCCCAACACCTTCCTGAAGCCGAGCCGGCAGGCGCTCGACGGCGTGCTCGCCGACTACCGCGGCCGGGTCTCGGTGCCCAGCGTGACGCAGGCCGCCTTGCGAGCGCCCGCGGCGCAGGTTTCGAGCAACACCACCACGGAGGCTGGCCGATGAACCGCGCGGATTGGATGCTGCTGCTGCCCGAGATCGTCCTCTGCGGCGGCGGCGTGCTGGTGCTGATGCTCGACGCGATCTCCCCCGCCCTGCGGCGGGCCTTCACGGCGATCTCGCTGCTGACCACGATCGTGGCCGCCTGGGCCGTCTACTGGGTCACTCCGGGCCACACGGTCACCGGCGCCGGAGCGACCTTCCACGGCCTGCTGGAGACCAGCCCGACCACGGCCGCCTTCTCCTACGTCATCCTGATCGCCACGGGGCTCTGCCTGCTGGCTTCACAGGGCTATCTGCGGCGGGAGCGGATCCTCTCGGGCGAATACCACGCCCTGCTCCTCTGGTGCGCCACCGGCCTGCTGCTGATGCTGCGGGCGACCGAGCTCCTGACGGTCTTTCTCTCGCTGGAGCTCCTCTCCCTCTGCCTCTACTCGCTGGCGGCCTACCACCGCAGGCTCGCCATCTCGGGCGAGGCGGCGATCAAGTACTTCCTGATGGGGGCCTTCGTCAGCGCCTTCGTGCTCTACGGCATCGCCCTGGTCTATGGCGCCACCGGCACCACCCGCTTCGCCGAGATCGGCGCCGCGCTGGCCGGCCAGCCCACCGTACCGGTGTTCGCCACCCTCGGCTTCCTGATGCTGATCGCGGGCTTCGGCTTCAAGATGAGCCTCGTCCCCTTCCACGCCTGGTCGCCGGACACCTACCAGGGCGCCCCCTCGCCCTTCGTGGCCTTCCTCTCGGTGGCCCCGAAGGTGGCGAGCGCGCTGGTGCTCTACCGCCTGCTCGGCGCGGTCGTCCAGGGAGGCGGTGGAGTCGGTGCCGGCAAATGGTCGGCGGTGGTGGCGATCCTCTCCGTGCTCTCGATGGTGGTGGGCAACCTGCTCGCCTTGGTGCAGCGGGACCTCAAGCGCATGCTCGCCTACTCCGGCATCGCCCACATGGGCTATCTGCTGCTGGCGCTGGTGACGCTCGACCGCTCGTCGCTGATGCCGGTGATCGTCTATCTGCTGGCCTACGCGCTGATGAACGCCGGAGCCTTCACGGTGGTGGCGCTCCTCTACAGCCGGCCGGGCGAGCAGCATCTGATCTCGGACCTCGCCGGCTGGGGGTACCGCTATCCACTGCTCGGCGGGTGCCTCACGGTCTGCATGCTGTCGCTGGGCGGCATCCCGCCCACGATCGGCTTCCTCGGCAAGTACGTGGTGTTCCTGAAGGCGGTCGGGGACGGCCACGTCGGTCTCGCCATCACGGGTGTATTGGCGAGCCTCGTCGGCGTCTTCTACTACCTCCGCATCGTGTACTTCCTCTACATGAAACCCGAGACGCGGCAGCCGGAGGGGCTGCTGATCGACGTTTGGGGCCGGACCGCGGCCGTGGTCGCCGCTCTGGGGACCCTGGCGCTCGGCATCTGGCCCACGGGCCTGCTCCAGTGGCTGATCGCAGCGACCACCGCGAAGTAAACGAGCTGGAAGAGGTCTCGCCTCTCACCCTCAACCGGCTCTCGTTCTACCTGCGCTGCCTGCGTCATCTCCAGGAGAGCGGGGTCACCCGTGTCTCCTCGCAGGAGATGGCGCAGCGCTATCACCTCTCCGCCACGCAGATCCGCAAGGACCTCGCCCAGTTCGGGGAGTTCGGCATCCGCGGCGTCGGCTACGACGTCGACGCCCTGGCCACCCACCTGAGCTCCCTCCTCGGCCTCGACAACCAGCACTCGCTGCTGATCGTGGGCATGGGAAACCTGGGGAGCGCGCTCGCCCAGTACCTCGGCTTCAACTACGGCTCGTTCCGCGTGGTGGCGGGGGTGGACAACGATCCCAAGAAGATCGGCAAGCGGGTGGCCAACCTGACCGTCCGCTCCAGCGCCGACCTCAAGGAGGTCGTCCGCGAGTCCGGTGCCGAGATCGGGGTCCTGGCCGTCCCCGCCGAGGCCGCTCAGGAAAACTACGACGCCCTGGCCGACGCGGGCATCAAAGGGGTCCTCAACTTCGCCCCCGTGCGCGTCAAGCGCCGCACCGACGTGCCTCTGAAGAACGTCGATCTGCGGATCAATCTGGAGGAGCTGGCGTTCTTTCTGCGGTGAGGGCTCACGCCGGTCCCCGCCGGTAGAAGCTGATCGCGCTCTCCCCATATCGCCGGACGTCCACCCTCGTCAGCGGCCCGGCTTCGAGGGCTAAGTCGCGGCGGGAGGAGTGCTCGACGGCGATCTCTCCATCTGGGGCCAGTAACGGAGCAACGACTTCGAGGAGCTCGCCGTAGGCGTCGAAGTTGTACGGCGGGTCGGCGTAGACGAGGTCGAAGGGACCCTCGTCCGCGATCCGGGGAAGGCCGGCGGGGAGGGTGAGCTTCCGGATCTGGAGCAGCCTTTCCCCCAGCTTGCCCGCGTTCGCCTCCAGGGTCTTCACGGCGCGGAGCCCCTCGTCCACGGCGAGGACGGA
>JAICSG010001045.1 GCA_025937035.1 Thermoanaerobaculia bacterium
CCGGACGAGCTCTATCTGCGTCCCGAGACCGAGTTCGTGGCCACCTTTCTCGGCACCGCCAACCTGATGGTCGGGGAGGCCACGGCGGACGGCGTGCGGCTGGGGCCGGTCCAACTCCCCTTGGGCACCAAGGCGGAGGCCGGCACCCGGCGGGTGCAGGTGCTCTTCCGCCCCGAGGACGTGGCCGTGCGCGATACGGCGGACGCCCTCGCCTGCCCCTCGCTGGGCCGGGCGGTGGTGGAGCAGCGCTCGTTCGTGGGCTCCTTCGAGCGCCTGCGCCTCCGCCTGCCGCCGATCCTCGGCGTGCGGGCGATCGCGCCGCCGGTCCCCTTCGGCCGCGACGAGATCTGGGTGGAGGCCACCCGCTCGCAGGACCTGGCGCGGCGCTTCCCGCTCCGCCCGGGGGACTCGACCTTCGTGGGGGTGCAGCGGGTCCATGCCCTGATCCACCCCGGGCTGCGGTTCCTGTTCTTGACCAACGGCTCGGCCCGTTCGCGGGCGGCCCTGGCGCTGGGCGGCGAGCTGGCCCGCCGGGCCCACGCCCGCGTCGCCGTGCTCGGCCCCGCCGCCGCGGACGGCTCCGGCGAGCGCGCGCTCCAGGAGGCGCGGGAGGTGCTCGGCAGCGGTCTCGCGGCCCTGGAGACTCGGCTGACCGCGGAGCCACCTGCCGAGGCGGTCGCCGAGGAGGTGGCCCGCCGCCCCTGCGACCTGGTGATCCTCTCCCTGCCGCCCAAAGACGGCATCGAGATGGCCGGGGAGGTGCTCGCGGCCGGCCAGCACCACCTGCTGCTGGCCCCCGAGGAGGGTGTCGCGGGCGTGCCTTCGCGGCTGCTCATCTGCGTCGCCGTGGGCGAGCCCGGCAAGGAGGACGTCTCCTTCTCCGGCCGCCTGGCCCGCCATCTGGGGGCCGGGGTGACCATCCTCACCGTGCTCCCCGAGCGGACCCGCAACCCCCAGGCCGAGGAGCAGGCCGCGCGCTTCCTCGACCGCAGCGCCCGCACCCTCCGCCGCCTCGGCGTGCCGGTGGAGACCCGCGTCCGCCATGGCGGCGTGCGCGAGGAGATCCTCGACCAGATCGCCGAAGGGCGGCACGACCTGCTGGTGCTGGGCGCTCCGCTGCCGGGCCGCGACGGCCGGATCGGCCTCGGCGGCTTCGTGGGCAAGCTGCTGCCCGAGACCTCCCGCCTGCCGGTGCTGATCGTGCGCTCGCCGGAGGCGGTGTCGTGAGGAGACCTCAATTGGAGACCGCGATGAAAAACCTTGCAATTTCCCTGTGCCTCGGTCTGCTGGCCTTTCCCGTTTTCGCGCAGGAGCCGGCGCCGTCGCTGCGCTCCGCCGACGGCAACTACGTGCTGCGGCTGCGCGGCTACGTGCAATTCGACGGCCGGTTCTGGAGCGGCGACGAGCGGAAGCCGCAGACCGACACCTTCGTCCTGCGCCGGGTGCGGCCGATCTTCGAGGGGACGGTCTACAAGATCTTCGACTTCCGCGTCATGCCCGACTTCGGCCAGGGGCAGACCGTGCTCCAGGACGCCTACATGGAGGCACGTTTCAACCCCGCCTTCCGCGTCCGCGCCGGCAAATTCAAGCCGCCGGTGGGCCTCGAGCGCCTGCAGTCCGCCACCGGCCTGCTGTTCGTCGAGCGCGCGCTGCCCACCAACCTGGTGCCCAACCGCGACCTCGGCATCCAGGTCGGCGGCGACCTCGCCAAGGGGGTGATGAGCTACGCGCTGGGGGTCTTCAACGGCGTCCCGGACGGCGTCAACGCCGACGCCGACACCAACAACAGCAAGGAGGCCGCCAGCCGGATCTTCTTCCAGCCGTTCGTCACCGGGACCGGGCCACTCAAGAATCTCGGTTTCGGCGTCTCGGCCAGCCAGGGGACCCAGACCGGCACGCCCACGTCCACCGGCCTCGCGCCCTACAAGACGCCCGGACAGGTCAATTTCTTCACCTACCGCTCGGACGGCACCGCCGCGGGCA
>JAICSG010000854.1 GCA_025937035.1 Thermoanaerobaculia bacterium
AAGGCTGACAACCATCGCGCCCCCCGAGGTCATCCAGCCGGCGAGCCCGTCCCGTGTCAAGAGGACGGGGCAGCGGCTGTCGGCGATCATGACCGCGAGACGGTCGGGCGGGTATTCTGGGTCGAGCGGCACGTACGCCCCGCCCGCCTTGAGCACCGCGAGCAGGGCGACCACCATCTCCGGCGTCCGCTCGAGGCAGATCCCCACCCGCGCCTCCGGCCCCACCCCGAGGCTCCGCAGGTGGTGGGCCAGGCGGCTCGAGCGCGCGTCGAGCTCGCCGTAGCTCAGCACCAGGGGGCCCGCGGAGACCGCCGCCGCCGCCGGCATCGCGGCCGCGCGCCGGGTGAACAGCTCATGGATCAACAGCTCCGGCTCCCGCTCCTCCGCCGTATCGCTCCACTCGGCGAGGAGCTGCCAGCGCTCCCCCTCGCCGAGCAGGAGCAGCCCGGAGAGCGCCTGCTCCGGGTCGGCGGTCGCGCTGGCGAGCAGGCGGGTGAAGTGGGCGGCCATGCGGCTGATGGTCGCGGCGTCGAACAGGTCGGCGTTGAGCTCGAAGAACCCTGTCATCCGGTCCCCCGCGTAGGTCTCGCCGACGGCCAGGGTGAGGTCGACCTGCGCCTGGGTGCGTTTGGCCGGCATGGGGATGAAGCTCAGACCCGGCAGATCCAGGCGCTCCGCCGGCTGGTTCTGGAGGTTGAACATCACCTGGAACACCGGCGAATGGCTGAGCGACCGCTCGGGCTGCAGCTCGTCGACCAGCCGCTCGAAGGGGAGGTCCTGATGGGCGAACGCGTCGAGCGCGATCTCCCGGAGCTGCCCGCACAGCTCCAGGAACGTCGCCGTCCCGCCGGAGAGGCGGGTGCGCAGCGCCAGCATGTTGACGAAGGTTCCGATCAGGCCCTCGATCTCGGCCCGGTTGCGGTTGGCGATCGGCACGCCGACCACCAGGTCCGGGACGTCCGTATAGCGCCAGAGCAGGGACTCGAAGGCGGCCAGCAGGACCATGAACGGCGTCAGGTCCCACCGGCGGCCGATCTCCTTGATCCGCCCCAGGACCTCCCCCGGGATCTCGAAACGGTGGCGGGCGCCGCGCGAGCTGTGGACCGCGGGCCGGGGCCGGTCGGTGGGCAGCTCCAGCAGAGGGGGCGCGCCGGCGAGCTGCCGCGTCCAGTAGCCGAGCTGAGGGGCGAGCGCCTCGCCGGTCATCCAGCGGCGCTGCCAGGAAGCGAAGTCGGCGTACTGGATCGGCAGCTCGGGCAACGGCGAGGGGCGTCCCTCCCGCTCCGCGGCGTAGAGCGCCGCCAGCTCCGCCGTCATCCGGCGCATCGACCAGGCGTCGGAAATGATGTGGTGCATGAGCACGAGGAGGGCGCAGTCGTCCTCCGCGATCTCGATCAGCGCGGCCTGGAACAGCGGCCCGGTCGCCAGGGCGAAGGGCTGGTTGGAGAGCACCCGGGTGCAGCGCCCCGTCTCCCTCTCCCGGCGGTCGGCGGCGATCCCCCGCAGGTCGACCCGGATCAGGGACACGGGAGCCGGCGCCAGGACGATCTGCCGCGGCTCGCCGTCCTCGGCCGCAAAGACGGTGCGCAGCGACTCGTGCCGCCGGACGATCGCCGCGAAGGCGTTCTCCAGGGCCCGGACGTCCACCTCGCCGCGCAGGCGGATCACCTGGTTGATGTTGTAGGCCGTCAGCTCCGGGTCGAGCTGGTGCAGGAACCACATCCGCTCCTGGGCGTAGGAGAGCGGCAGGGCGCCGCCGTCCCGCGGCGCGGGGGTGATCGGCGGCAGCGGCGGCGCTCCCCCCTCCTGGCGCGCCCGCTCGACGGCGCGGCTGAAGGCGCGCACGGTGGGTGCCTCGAACAGGGAGCGCAACGGCAGCTCGATCCCCAGGGCGACGCGCAGGCGCGAGACCACCTGGGTGGCCAGGAGCGAGTGGCCGCCGAGGTCGAAGAAGCTCTCCTCCGCGCCGACGCGCTCGCGGTGCAGCACCTCGGCCCAGATGCCCGCCACCAGCTCCTCGACCGGCCCCTCGGGCTCGAGGTGGGCCGCCTCCGCGCGGCCGGCCTCCGGCGCCGGCAGGGCCTTGCGGTCCACCTTGCCGCTGGGCGTCAACGGCAACGACTCCAGCGTCACGAACGCCGACGGGATCATGTACTCCGGCAGGGCCCGCCGCAGGAAGTCCCGCAGCTCGGCGGCGGCGGGCGTCCCCGCCGCCACCAGGTATCCCACCAAGCGCTTGTCGTCCCCCTCCTCCCGGACCACCACCACGGCCTGCCGCACCGACGGATGGCGGAGCAGCGCCGCCTCCACCTCGGCCAGCTCGATGCGGAAGCCACGCACCTTCACCTGCGCGTCCCGGCGCCCGAGGAACTCGAGCGTCCCGTCCGGCAGGTAGCGCGCGTAGTCCCCCGTCCGGTAGATTCTCCCTCCCGCGCACGCGCTGTAGTCGTCAGGAACGAACCTCTCCGCTGCATGCTCCGGGCGATTCAAGTAACCTCGCGCTATTCCCTCGCCGCCGACGCATATCTCCCCTTCGACGCCTA
>JAICSG010000481.1 GCA_025937035.1 Thermoanaerobaculia bacterium
ATAGGCCCCGAGGTCCCGCACCGGCTCGATGCCGCCGTACGTCCCGCGCTGCGCGAAGCTCACGCAGAGCATGAGCACGAGCGGCGCCAGGAAGAAGATGCCCAGGGCCAGCCAGACGGGCGTCAGCAGAGCCCAGGCCGTTCGGTTGCGCTCGGAGGTCACGGCCCCGGACGCTAAAGGGCCCGTCCCGGCCTGTCAAGGTGGGAGCCCCGCGCGCTCCAGACCTGGCCAGGTCTGGAGCGTGTGTCAGGCGTCTTCGAGCTCCTGAGGAGGAGGAGGCATCAGGCTCGCGAGCTGGCTCACCAGGATCGGGATGTGCCGCTGGACGAGCTCCCAGATCAGCGCGTGCTCAACGTCTCCGTATTCGTGCACCAGCACGTTCCGCTGATCCACAATCTGGCGCCAAGGGATTTCGGGATGTGCCGCCTGAAACTCTGCGCTTACCCGGTTGGCTGCCTCTCCGATGATCTGGATCGCGCGCTCGACCGCAAGGTGCAGAATCCTGTTCTCCGAATACTCGGAGAGTGTGCCCCCCTGGGTGACTTCCAGGACGGTACGTGCAGCTTCGAGCATGTCCCAGAGGTAGGAGGCGTCACGCTGCTCAGGCCGCATAGACGACCTGCCGTGTGCTCAGGATCTCGTGCCGCCGGAAGGGGTTGCGCAGTCCCCCCTTGCTCACCAGGTCCACCCTGCGACGGAGGATCTCTTGAAGCTCTTCCTTCATCTCCACGAAATCCAGCAGGCTCAGCCCGGCATTCGGAGAGAGCGTAACCAGGACGTCAACATCGCTCTCGGACGAGAAGTCTTCCCGTAGCACGGAGCCGAACAGGGCGAGCTCCTCGATCCGCCACTTACGGCAGAACGCCTCGATGCGATCTAACGGGAGCGGAACCCGTGTCTGGGATGGCATCCTCAGGGTCATGGCTATAGTTTAATGTCAAGACGTCCTAATCCCGCAGCACCACGCACCGCCGCGGCTCCCAGCCCAGAAACGCCGGGCTTCCCGGCGCGAAGGAGGGCGCCTCGCCGGCGTTCTGGGCGAGCACCGTGAAGCGCTCGCCGCCGCGGTCGCGGACGATCCACTCGGTGCTGGCGCCGTGGTAGACGCGGTCCTCGACGGTCACCGCCAGCGATATCTCTCCAGGAACGGGGACGGCGCGCAGGGCGAGCTTCTCCGGCCGCACCACGAAGCGCACCGGCTCGCGCCGCAGCCGCGGCGGCCCTGAGTCGGCCACGGCGAGCTCGGTGCCGTCCGGGAGCTGGAGGACGAGCCGGCCGTCCTCCTGATGCCTCACCTCGGCGGTGAAGACGTTCGTGGCGCCCAGGAAGCGGGCCACGAATTCGGTCTCCGGCGACTCGAAGACTCCGGCGGGGCTCCCCACCTGCTCGACCCGCCCCTCGCTCATCACCGCGATGCGGTCGCTCATCGCCAGCGCCTCCTCGCGGTCGTGGGTGACGAAGACGAAGCTGATCCCGAGCTCGCGCTGGAGGCTCTTGAGCTCCACCTGCACCTCGCGGCGGAGGTTGGGATCGAGCGCCGCCAGCGGCTCGTCGAGCAGCAGCACCTGGGGCTCCAGCACCAGGGCGCGGGCGAGGGCCACCCGCTGCCGCTGGCCGCCGCTGAGCTGGTCCGGCCGGCGCCTTTCGAGGCCGTTCAACCGCACCAGGGCCAGCGCCTCGCCGATCTTCCGTGCCTGATCCGCTCGCGCCAGCCGTTGATAGCGCAGGCCGAAGCCGACGTTCTCCGCGACCGTGAGATGGGGGAAGAGGGCATACTGCTGGAACACCATGTTGACCGGCCGCCGGTGGGGGGGCACCCGCGTCACGTCCTGCCCCTGGATGCGGATCGCCCCGGCGTCCGGCGTCTCGAAGCCGGCGATCATCCGCAGCAGCGTCGTCTTGCCGCAGCCGCTCGGTCCCAGCAGCGCGAACAGCTCGCCGCGGCCGATCGCGAGCGAGACGCCGTCCACCGCCGCCACCTCGCCGAAGCGCTTGGTGACGTCCTGGATCTCGACGCTGGGTGAGGGAGCTTCGGTCATCGGCGGCGCGCTGGATGATACTCCAAGGGCTGGGCCCCTGCCGGAAAACGAAGGGGATGGCCGGCCCCGACGCCAGCCATCCCCCAAATGCCCGCGCGCCTACGGGTACGTACCCATCTACGCGGAGCCCGGGAAGAAGTTTCCTCTTGGGGACGGCTTTCGCGCACAATTGACGCATTTTCAGGCAGGAGGTGATCACGTGCGCCGATTGCACCGTCCTCGACTGCTCAGGGCTCTTCTCCCGGCCACCATCCTGCTCGCGGCGATCTCCACGCGCGCGGATGCTCCCTGGGTGCCGTTCGGCCCGGGTGGCGGCCCCGTGATCTCCCTGGCGGTCGATCCCGGGAACGACACGACGGTCTATGCGGTCACCGGGACCAGTATCTTCAGCGCCGGCGCGCTCTACAAGAGCGGGGACGGCGGCCTTACCTGGCAGGGGCTCACCGGCACCGGTCTGAGGATGGTGGCCGTCGCGCCGGACCGCCCCGCGACCGTCTACGCGGGCGGTCCCTACTCCTTCCGGCGCAGCACCGACGGCGGGCGCACCTGGAGCGACGTCACCCTGTCCAACGGCCGGGACGGGATCGACGCCCTGGCGGTGGCGCCGGGAGGGGTCGTCTTCGCGGGGAACCTGGGCCTGCTGCTGCGCAGCGGCAACGGCGGCGCCACCTGGGCGGCCGTCGCCGGAGACGCCAGCAACGTCGTCTCGATCCTGGTCGATCCGTCCAATCCGAGCCGCGTCTACTACGCCAGCCTGAACCGGGTCTACAAGAGCGTGGACGGCGGGCTGAGCTGGGCTCCCGCGGGACAGCCGCAGATCGGCAATATCATCTCCGTCATGGTCCTGGCGCCGTCCACCCCGGACCGTCTCTATCTCATGGGGTACGCCGACAACCGGGTCTTCCGCAGCGACGACGGCGCCCAGACCTGGCGGAGCGTGGGGGAGGTGCCTCGCGAGGGCAGACCCGCCCTGCAGGTGGATCCGCGCTCGCCGGACCGGGTCTACGTGGCCAACCAGGCCGGAGTCTTCCGCAGCGAGGACGGCGGAGTCTCCTGGCAGCCGGCCTCCCATGGCCTCCCGAGCTTGCTGGACTGGCCGCCCATGGCCCTGGCGCTCGCGGCGTCCCCCTTCCGGCCCGGCGTCCTCTACGCCGGCACGAGCGACGCGGGAGTGGCCCGCAGCCTGGACGCCGGAGGGCACTGGCGCGTCGGGCAGCAGCCCGGGCTGACCGCCACCTCGACGTCGCTGCTGAAGTTTCACCCCAGGCGTCCGGACACCCTCTACCTCGGCCAGGGGCTCGCCGGCGACCGCTCCTTCCGCAGCACGGACGGCGGCCGGACCTGGCAGGGCTTCGCCCGGACGGTCACCCGGGAGGGGTGGTATGACCTGGCCCTCGATCCCGACGATCCGGACCGCCTGTACGCCGCCACGAGCCGGGCGATCTGGCGGAGCGAGGACGGCGGAGAGAGCTGGGACCGGATCTCCGATCAACACCCCCTGAAGCTCGCCGCCCTCGGCCGGCAGGTCCTGCTCGCCGCCGATTGCGGCGTGAGCCGCAGCGCGGACGGCGGCCGGACCTGGGGGCAGGTGATCGCCTGCAACGATCCCAACGGCTTTCCGAGATCTCCGCTCTTCCTGTGGGCCGACCCGGAAGACCGCCGCACCGCCTACGTCCTCTTTTCGATCGACGGAGGGATCACCTCCTACTTCAGCTCCGAGGTCTTCCGGACCCGGGACGGCGGGGCCACCTGGACGAAGCTGGGAGGGCTGCGGCTGCCGGGCCTGCTCGCCGTGGCGCCGGGCGACTCCCGGATCCTCTACGTGGTGGACCGCGGCTTCCCGATCGCGCGCCTGCTCCGGAGCCGGGATGGCGGCGACCACTGGACGGTCGTCTCCCGGGGCTTCACCGCCAATCAGAACAGCTCCTATGCCTCCCTGGTCGTGGACGCGGCCGATCCGGACACGCTCTACGTGGCGGCCAGTCCGCTCCAGATCAGCCACGACGGCGGCGCCACCTTCCGGGCGCTCTCCACCCCCTTCGATCTCGGCAAGAAGGCGGCCGGCCCGCTCTGGACCGACCGCCTCCATCCGGGCCTCCTCTACGCCGCCGACATCCTCGACGGCGGGCTGTTCGTGCGCCGGTTCTGAGAGCCCCGGGCTCGTTTCTCCCCGCCTCGCGCACCCCTTTAGTGAAGCCCTGGCTGATCCAAGGACTCTCATCGAAGGAGGATGCTCGATG
>JAICSG010000314.1 GCA_025937035.1 Thermoanaerobaculia bacterium
ATGGGCCTGGCCAGCGACGACGCCAGCTTCCTCGACGACTTCCGGCTGAACTTCGCGCGCATGATCACCCAACTGTACGCGGCGCCGGTCCAGAACGGCATCACCTACGGATTCTGGGGCGGCCCCGACCTGATGCCCTCCAGCAGCAGCGGCATGACCGCTCTCACCGATTCGCAGTGGACGATCGGCATGTACGACATGCACTACCTGAGCCGGTATCAGCGGGACAGCGGCGACGCGCCGCTCGGCATCCCGGCCCTGAAGCCGAGCCAGGTGATCTCGTCGATCGCCCACACCTACAAGGACTTCGACGCCGTGGTCTACGGCGACGGCACGGTCTCCGGCCTCTGGGCGCGGCTCCTCCAGTACACCTGGTCGGGCCCCCGCCTGGGCGGCACGCTGGCGGGCCCCGTGGCGGAGTCGGACCGCGAGCTCTACGACCCCGAGAAGACCGGCGCCGCCGAGGTGCTGATCCGCGCCGGCCAGCAGGAGGGGGACGCCTCGCTGGTCGACTTCGGCCGCAAGCTGACGATCTACATGCTCGGCGACGCGGCCAAGGAGAACGTGCCGCTCGGCAAGCTGATGGGGCAGGATCTGACCCGCATCCACCCGGCCGTGGCCCTGCTCACCAACGGCGCCGGCGCTCCGCCGCCGCCGGTCCCCAGCGCTCCCAACGCGCCGGGCGCCCTCGCGGCCCAGGCCGCGTCGAGCTCCGCGATCAATCTCTCCTGGCAGGACAATTCGACCAACGAGGACTCCTTCCGGGTGGAGCAGCTCGTGAACGGCTCCTACCAGGAGATCAAGAGCCTGGCCGCCGGCACGACCGCGGTCCAGATCACCGGCCTGGCGGCCTCGACCTCCTACAGCTTCCGGGTGCGGGCGGCGAACACCGGCGGCTACTCGGCCTACAGCAACGTGGCCGCCGCCACCACGCCGGCCATCCCGACCCCGCCGGCCGCTCCCACCGCCCTGACGGCGCAGGCCGCCTCGACCAGCGCCATCAATCTCACCTGGCAGGACAACTCGACCAACGAGGACTCCTTCCACGTCCAGGAGCTCGTCAACGGCGCCTACCAGGAGATCCAGATCCTCGGACCGAACGTGACGAGCGTCCAGGTCGGCGGCCTCGCGGCCGGGACCACCAACAGCTTCCGGGTAGTGGCGGCGAACGCCGTCGGCTTCTCGGCCTACAGCAACGTCGCCAGCGCCACCACGCAGAGCGCCACTCCGCCGCCGTCCCCGGTGCCGGCCGCCCCGACGGGCCTCACCGCCAGGGGGGGGAGCGTGGCCGGCACGATCCAGCTCACCTGGACCGACAACTCGAGCAACGAGTCCTCGTTCCGCATCGAGGAGCTGATCGGCGGCGTCTACAAGGAGGTCTACGCGGTCGGCGCGAACGTCACCACGGCCCAGATCACCGGCCTCACCGCCGGCGCCAGCTACTCCTTCCGGGTGCGGGCCGAAAATTCGTCCGGCTACTCCGCCTACAGCAACGTGGCCACCGGCACCAGCACGCCGGGGACGCCTCCCCCCACCGCCCCGCAGATCACCTCGGCCACCGGGATCGGCGGCGGCGCGGTGCAGGTCAAGTGGCGGGACAACTCCTCGACCGAGGTGCAGTTCGTGGTCGAGAAGTCGACCAACAACAGCACCTTCGCGACGGCGGCGACCCTGCCGGCGAACACCACCACGGCCAAGATCACGGGCCTGACCAAGGGGGTCAAGTACTACTTCCGGGTCAAGGCGGTCGACGCCTTCGGACAGGCGTCCTACAGCACGGTGATGATGGTCACCGTGCGCTGAACGTCCCTCCCACCCTTGCTCCCTTGACCGGGCCTTCGGGCCCGGTTTTTTTATGCCGTGGCGGGAGCTTCCTCTTCCTGTTCCTGCGATTCCTGCGAGCTGTTGAGATGGTTGTAGAGGGTCTTGAGGCTGATGCCCAGGAGGGCCGCGGTCTTGCGCTTGTCGCCGCCGGAGGCCTCGAGGGTCGCCGCGATCAGCCGGCGCCGGATCTCCCCGATCGAGATCCCGACCTGGACGTTGAGGCCGTTGGCGGCGGCCTCGCTCACCTCGCGCGGCAGGCAGCGGGCGGCGATCTCGTCGTCCGCCATGATGAAGGCGCGGTGGACCACGTTCTTGAGCTCGCGCACGTTGCCGGGCCAGGGATAGGCGCGCAGCCGCAGGAGCGCGTCCTCGGTCCACTGCTTGGCGGTCCCCTGCCGCTCGTTGAGCTGGTCCAGGAAGTGATTGGCGAGCAGGAGGATGTCGTCGCCGCGCTCGCGCAGGAGGGGCATGTGGATGGGGAAGACCTGCAGCCGGTAGAGCAGGTCCTCGCGCATCTTGCCGTCCTGCACCGCCTTGTGGGGATCGCGGTTGGTGGCGGCGACCACCCGCACGTCGACGTCCACCGGCGCGTCGGACCCGATCCGCATCACCGAGCCGGTCTCCAGGACCCGCAGGAGCTTCACCTGGAGGTCGATCGGCATCTCGGTGATCTCGTCCAGGAAGAGGGTGCCCTTATGAGCGCGCTCGAAATACCCCTTGTGCCGGCGGTCGGCGCCCGTGAAGCTGCCGGGCTCGTGGCCGAACAGCTCGCTCTCGATCAGCGTGGGGGAGACGGCGCCGCAGTTGAGCGGCAGGAACGGCGCCTTCGACCGCCGCGACAGCAGGTGGAGGGTCTGCGCGGCGAGATCCTTGCCGGTGCCGCTCTCGCCGATCAGGAGGACCGAGGCTTCGGTGGGCGCCACCCGGTTGATCATCCCGTAGAGCTCCTGCATCGGGGGGGAGGCCCCGAGCAGCAGCCCCAGCCGGCCGAGCTCCTGGGGGACGGATATCGGCTCGGCGTCGGGGGACTCCTCCTGCTGGACGCTGACCAGGTCGGCCAGGAGGTTCTTGAGCCGGCCGATGTCGAGCGGCTTGGTCAGATAGTCGCTGGCCCCCAGGCGCAGGGCCTCCACGGCGCTCTCCACGTCGGCGTAGCCGGTCATGAAGACGACCTTGGTCGCGACGCCCAGCGCCTGGCTGGTGAGCAGATCGGCGCCCTTGCCGTCGGGCAGATAGAGGTC
The DNA here is from genome assembly GCA_025937035.1 of Thermoanaerobaculia bacterium. GTDB lineage: Bacteria > Acidobacteriota > Thermoanaerobaculia > Multivoradales > UBA5704 > DATARR01. The sequence goes on from JAICSG010000314.1 coordinate 3,066, forward strand.
GACCAGGGCGATATCGGGGACCCGCTGGCCGATCAGGACCCGGGCGTCCCGGAGCGTGCCCGCCGTCTGGGTAGTGAACCCCTGCCCCTCGACGAGATCGGCGAGGGCGGAGAGGAAATTGGGGTCGTCGTCGACAGCGAGGACGTGCGGCATAATTGGTGCAACGAGCATAGCACCAGCCGGATTCCAGAATTCGGCGTCCCCGCAGGTTGACCCTTATCATCGCGAAGGGGCGCCAACCTTTCCGGCACGCATCTCGCACCGCGCCCTCCCCCGTGCACCGCCTCTGCCTCCTCCCCCTCCTCGGCCTCGCCCTCGCCTGCACGCAGGCCGAGCCGCAGGAGCGCTCCGAGAGCGCCTACCTCGCCTACCTCCGCCAGGCCCCCGAATTCCGCCCCGTCCGCAAGGTGGCCGCCAAGCGCTGGGACACCTGGATCTACATGCCCTGGCGCTACCAGTGGACGATCGGCACCGGGGAGGCGGGAGGACGGTTCTGCCGGGATTTCGGCATCAACGGCGGCATGACCGATCACGGCGAGGGGCCCCTCGACTGGCTGGAGCGCTGGCACCTCCGCTTCTACAACGACCACACGGCCGGCAAAGGGGACCTCTATCTGGACCCCGACGGCCTCGACGCCCGGCTGCGCGATCCCAACGCCGTCCGCCCCCGGCCGCTCGACCGCGCCCTGATCGACCGCCTGGGGGAGACGGTGGCGGCGCGGGTGCGAAACATCCGGCGGAGCCCCGTGCGGATCGCCTACGCCCTCGACGACGAGGCCTCCTGGGGATCGTTCTCCCGCCCCGCCGTCTGGCGGATCAACGGCGACAACGGGGCCTACCAGCGCTGGCTGCAGAGCTACTACGGTGAGAACGCCCCCCAGGCCCGTTGGGTCACCCCCGCCGACCTCTTCCCCCAGCTCGCGAAGCCGCTGAAGGAGATCGACCTCTCGCCGCTGCTCGACCGGATGAGATACAACGACTCGGTCTGGGCCAACCTCCTGGGCGAGCTCGTCGAGCGCTGCAACCGGGAGGACCCCGAGACCCCCTGCGGCGTGGTGGGCGCCCAGGGCCCGGGGCTCTGGGGGGGCTTCGACTACGCCAAGCTGGCGAAGAAGGTCCAATTCATCGAGGCCTACGACCTCGGCTCCTCTCACGAGATCCTCCGCTCCTTCGACCGCGACAACACGGCCCCGCGGGTGACCACCCATTTTCATGATGAGGCTCGAGGCACGGACCAGGACGTCTGGCTCGCCTGGCACTATTTCGCCCACGGCGACCGGGGGATGATCGGCTGGGTCGACGGGAGCTGGTTCGAGGGGGAGCGACCCCGCCCCTGGCTCGACCGCTTCAAGCCGGTCCTTCAGGAGCTGGGGCAGGTCCAGGGGCCCAAGCTGGCCGGCGCCCGCTCGCTCCACGACGGCGTCGCGATCTACTACTCACACCCCTCGATCCAGGTCTCCTGGATGCTCGACGCCGAGGCGCATGGGAAGACCTGGGCGAACCGCAACGACGACTTCCGGCTCGGCACCTCCCACAACGTGCGCCAGGCCTGGGAGACGATGCTGGCCGACGCCGGGCTGCGCTACGACTTCCTCTCCTACGACGACGTGGCCCTGCACGGCGTGCCGTCCGGATACCGGGTGCTGATCCTCCCCGCCGTCTACGCCCTCTCGGACGCCGAGGCCCGGCGGATCGCTGAGTTCGCCCGGGCCGGCGGGACGGTGATCGCCGACTTCGGCTGCGGCCTCTTCGACCAGCACGGCCGGGGGAGGAGGCGCGGCGCCCTCGACGGCCTCTTCAGCGTGGAGCATGACGGCGGCGAGACCCGGAGCGACTTCTTCGCCGGCCGCCTCTGGGTGGAGACCAACCAGGACGCCGGCTATAGCTTCCGCCGCTGGCGCGATCTCTTCGCGACCCTCCAGCCTCCGCTCCGGAAAGGGTACGCCGTGGCCGAGCGGAAGCTGGCGGTGGGCACGGAGCGGCGGGTGGGCAAGGGGCGGGCCGTCTATCTCAATCTCTCGCCGCAGCGCTATCTGATGGAGCGGGAGGAGGGCCGGGGGGACGAGGAGCGCCGGCGACCGTTCCTCGATCCTGTCCGCCGGGCCGGCGTGGTCCCCTGGATCGCCGCGAGCGGCGACCGGCCCCTCCCCCTGGAGGCGACCCATTGGTCGAAAGGGGGGCGCACCTTCGTCTTCGTGCTGCAAAACGTACCGATCGCCGGCCGGACCACCGGGGGCGGCGGAGCCGCCGGGCTGACCGGAGGGGAGGTCTCCATCGAGGTCCGACTGGCCGCTCCCATCCGCGACGTCCGGGACGAGCGGACCGGCCGCAAGCTCCTGGACGGCAATCACTTCCGGTTCCGCATCCAGGCCACGGAAGCCGCGCTCTTCAGCTTCGCGGGTCCGCCACCCCATCCTGAAAAGTGAATGGCACGCCTTCTGCACAACGCTTG
>JAICSG010000584.1 GCA_025937035.1 Thermoanaerobaculia bacterium
AGATCGGGGAGGACCTCCCAGGAAACGCCCCCGTCCGTGCTCCGGAAGGTCTGGGGGAACGGATCCTTGTTGGGGACCTCCGGGGCGTAGATCGAGGCAGAGACCGTCGACGGCCGGCTGGGATCGGCGGCCACGTACGCGAAGGCCGAGAAGCTTGGCGTGAAGGTGATGCTGCCGATCGGGACCGGCTGCCAGCCACCCTGGCCGCGCTTGAAGAGGAGGGGGGACTCTCCGTCGTTGCACTCCGTCCCGGCGAAGACGTCCGACGAGGGCGCGACCGTCAGGGAGATCAGGGCGCAGGGGGGCGTGAAGTCGTGAGCCCAGGTCTTCCCGCCGTCCGTGCTGCGGTCGACCTGGTGGGCGAGGTACCGGTAGAGCACGGCCGGCTGACCGGGATCGATCGCCAGGAGATCGGGGGCATCTCCCAGGAAGCTCCAGGTCCGGCCGCCGTTCCGGCTGCGCTGGAGAAACACGTTCGTGAGATAGAGCGTCGCGGGGCGCTGCGGGTCGACCGCCAGAAGCCAGGAGGGAAACAGGGGGTCGAGGACATCGATCCCGCTCCAGGTCGCGCCGCCGTCCAAGGTCTTCCACAGCAGGCCTCCGTGGCCGAGAGGGGTGAGATAGGCGATCCCCGGCCGTTTCGGATCGGCCAGCACGGAGGAGGCGGGGAGCGCCCGCAGGCCGTGGTTGGAGGCAGACCAGGTCGAGCCGGCGTCGGCGCTCCGGAAGACGCCCAGGGCCGTGCTGCCCGCGTAGACCGCCGTGCCGTGGGGATCGGCGGCCAGGGCCAGGAAGTCCGCGGGCAGGCCCTGCCCGGCCTGCCGCCAGTGGGCTCCCCCGTCGGTGGAGCGGAGCAGGCCGTGGCTGGAAGGCGCCCCCGTCTCCGTCACGGCATAGAGCGTGGAAGGGGGGCCCGCCACCAGGGCGGCGACCTTGGTGCCGCCCATCCCGCCACGGCTCACCCGCTGCCAGTGATCCCCTCCGTCCGTGCTGCGGAAGATCCCAACCCCCACGAAAGCCGCGTAGACCCCCGCCCCGGGGACGGACACCAGGGCGGTCGCGGAGCCGTTCGCCGGCAGGCCCCGGGTCAGGGGAGCCCAGGTCGCCCCGTCATCCGTGCTGCGGACCAATCCCTGCTCGGGGAGGGCGGCATAGAGACGGTGGGGGTCGGCGGGGTCCAGGGCGAGCGCCGCCACGTGGGTCAGCGCGAGGGGGGACCAGGTCTCTCCCCGGTCCGTGCTCTTGTAGACCTGATTGACGAAGCCGATCGATTCGTCGCCGGCGACGGCGTAGACCGCGCCCGGGGCCACCACCAGGGAGGTGACGGCGCTGCCGTACAGAGCTACATCCAGCGGCCCGGACCAACTCGCCCCGCCGTCGTCGCTGCGGAAGACGCCCTCCTGCAGGGTCCCGGCGTAGATCGTCCCCGGATGGCCCGGGTCGACGGCCAGCGAGAGGACCGTGCTGCTCCGGATCCCTTCGTTGGCGGGGCTCCAGGCCGCGCCGGAGCTCCGGCTCTTGAAAACGCCGCCGGGGCCGGTCGCGGCGTACAGAACCCGGGGAGCGGAAGGATCGAGAGCCAGGGCGTGGACGGCTCCCCTCTCCGGGCCGGCCGGCACCCACACCCCCGCGGCGGCGGGCCCTGGCAGGAGAAGCATCAGGATCAGAGCGAGATGGGACCTCTGGAGTCTCGGCATGCTTCCTCCCAAAGAATTCTTCAATTTTATCTTGGAAGGATCGGAAGAGCGAAAAAGAAAAGGGCGGGGATCGCTCCCCGCCCTCTCATGGCCAGCGATCGGAAGGGCTTACGCCCGCCGCCGCCTCATCACCAGCAACGCTCCGCTCGCCAGCAGGAGGGCGAGGATCGCGAGGCCGAGCTCGGAGAGCGTCGGGACCTGGGCGAGCGACGCCACCGCGAAGGAGGTCGGATCGTCGGCCGCCGCCGTCGCCGGGTTGTCGGTCAGGATCGACGACTCGTTGGTGCCGTTGCCGTCGGCGTCGAAGAAGACGGTGCCCTGGTTGGAGATCGTCCCACCCGCGGTGCCGGTGTTGACGGTCGCCGTGATGGTGATCGTCACCGAGCCGCCGTTGGCGGGGATGGAGCCGTTCCAGTGCACGGTCCGGGTCGGCGTGTCGGCCACGGCCGTGCCGGAGGTGGCGGAGGCGCTCACCAGGCTGAGGCTCGCCGGCAGGACGTCGGTGAATTCGTCGCCCGGGTTGTCGAGCTGCGCCGTGGCGCTCGGGTTGGAGATCGTCACGGTGTAGGTCACCGTGCCGCCCTCCTGGAAGGAACCGGCGACCGTCTTGGTGTGGGTGCCGATCGAGGACGGCGAGACCACCACGAAGGAGGTCGCGTCGCCGGCCGTCCCGGTGGCCGGGTTGTCGGACGTGGCGGCGGCCTCATTGGTGCCGTCGCCGTTCGCGTCGTAGTTGACGTTCGCCTGGTTGGTGACCGTCTGCAGGGCGGTCCCCGACTTGACGGTGGCGTTGATGGTGACCGTCACCGAGCCGCCGGCCGGGACCACGCCGTCCCAGGTCACCGTGTTGGTCCCCACGTTGGCGTTGGCCGTGCCGGAGGTCGCCGAGGCGCTGACCAGGGTGAGCTGCGAAGGGAGGACGTCCGTGAGCTCCGAGCCCGAGTTGTTCTGCTGGTCGAAGGTGCCCGTGTTCGAGAGCACGACGGTGTAGGTGATCGCGCCGCCCTCGACGAAGCTGCCGGCCACCGACTTGGTGGCGGAGACCGTGGCGGGCGAGAGCACCTGGACGGTGACGCTCGCCGAGTTGTCGGCGGGGTTGGGGTCCGCCGCCCGGCTCGCCGCCTTGAGCGAGGCGGACGAGGCGTTGTTCACCAGGTTGCCGGCGAAGTTGGGCGCGGTGACCGTGAAGCTCAGGGTCGCCGTGTTGCCCGGCTCCAGGCTGGCGAGGTCCCAGTGGCCGGTCGCCGGGTTGTAGACCCCTTGCGACGCGGTGAAGCTGGCGGGGTTGAGGGCCGGGAACGCCGGGAAGGCCTCCTGGACGTCGACGCTGTAGCCGGTGTCCGGCCCCAGGTTCTTGACCGTGAGGGTGTAGACGATCGACCCGCCTGGGTTGACGGTGGCCACGTTGGCCCCGAACGTCATGTGGAGGTCGGCCGTGCGCGGCGCCAGCAGGTTGGACTGGGCCGTGTCGTTCGCCGCGTTCGGATCGAGCGGGGTCGACGCCGCGATGGAGGCGACGTTGTCGATCGCGCCGGTGTCGACGACCGTGGCCGTGATGTGCAGCGTGGCCGAGGAGCCATTGTTGAGGGCGCCCACCGTCCACAGGCCGGTGCCCGGCACGTAGGCGCCGCCGCCGTCGTCCGACACGTAATTCAGGCCATCCGGCAGGAAGTCGTTCACCACCACGCCGGTGGCGTTGTTCGGGCCGTTGTTGGTCACCGTGATCGTGAAGGTCACGTTGTCCCCGAGGGCGGGCGCCGCGTTGTCGACCGTCTTGGTGAGCGCGAGGTCGGCCCGCTGCGCGGTATCGAGCGGGATGACCTCGGCCCGCAGGCCGGACGCGTTGTGGTGGTGGATCAGCAGCGCGCCGAGCGAGCCGTTGGCCGTCATGTTGGCGGTGTTCCAGGTCACCGGCAGACTGTTGCCGTTGAGGTCCTCGTCCAGGAAGTCGCCGCCGAAGTTGAGCCCCTGGGCGGCC
>JAICSG010001018.1 GCA_025937035.1 Thermoanaerobaculia bacterium
CCGCCCCCAGCCCGTGGGGGATCTCGGGGGTGGGGGTAACGGGTGTGTGGTTGGCGCCGTTGGGTGGGTTGGTGATGGGGGGGGGGGGTTCCATGGCGGGGAGAGTATCGCGGATGGCGGGCGGCGTGGTCCGGCAAGCAGAACATCATTGAAGCCAGCATGGCGGCGGCGACCTCCAAGGAGACGGAGATCAAGCTGACCAACGTGGCGCGCGCCAGTCTCGAAGAGCTGCTGGCCGATTACCGCGATTTCCTGCGCGTGCGCGGTCTTCAGGAATGGCCTCGGGAGCACGCTTATGTGAGCCGTCTTCGCGAGCTCCTCCGGACCCCCCAAAGAATGCTCATTCCGCGGAGCAGGTCTACGCGCGGCGGAAGGTCTCCTGGAAGCGCCGGACCGCGTTGCCGCTGCCACAGATGTAGACGGCGTCCGACGGCTGGAAGCGGAAGTTGGGACCGAATTCCACCAGGACCTCGTCTCCCCGCTCGACCGCGACCACGGAGCAGCCCGTGCGCTCGCGGATGCCCAGGCTCGCCGGATGGCGGCCGGCGAGGCCGTCGGGAGCGATCTTCAGGATCTTGAGCTGAGGATCGACCGCCACCGCCTCCTGGCCGAGCAGCTTCTGGGCCAGCATCTGCCCCGAGACCTGGCTGATCGAGAGGGCGAAGTCGGCGCCCGCGCGGTGGATGCGCTCCACGTTCTCGGCCTCGTTGACGCGGGCGATCACCGGCACCCCGGGGGCCAGGTCCTTGAGGATCACGGTGGCGAAAAGGGTGGCGCTGTCGGTGTCGAGAGCCAGGATCACGGCCTGGGCGTCCCGCGCGCCGGCCGCCTCCATCAGCCGGGCGTCGAGGACGTTGCCCACCAGGTCGACCTCCGGGCCGGGGTTGCGGTCGATCAGCTTGACCTCCTCCCCGACCGCCTTGAGCAGCTCCGCCACCTTGCGTCCCACCTCGCCGCCGCCGCCCACCACGAACGGCCCCTCCCGCCGCAGGGTGACCGCGCCGCCCGCGAGGTCGTGCAGCCGGTCGACGCTCTGCGGGCTCCCCACGACCACCAGGAGGCCGTCCGGCTCCAGGCGGAGCCCCGAGCCGCCGGAGACCACCAGCTCGCCCCCCACCCACTGGCCGACCACGATCGCTCCGGTACGGGTGCCGATCGCCGTCTCGTCCAGGGTGTGGCCGGCGAGCGGGCTCTCGGGGCTCACCCGCACCTCGGCCACCTCCAGGTTGCGCCCGAGCTGCTGGATGCCGCCGACGCGCGGGTTGATGCGCTTGGAGGCGCGGGCGGCGAGCGCCGCGCCCAGGATGTGGCGGGGGGTGAAGACGGCCGTGGCGCCGGCGAGCATCATGGGCCGGCGGTGGAAGGGGTCCTCGACCAGCGCCAGGAGGATCCCGCGATAGCCGAGCTGGCGGGCCGAGAGGCTGAGCGCGGCGTTCTCGTCGTCGCTGCCGTTGGCGATGACTGCCCGCGCGCTCCCCAGCCGGGCGGCCTGCAACGCCCCCTCGCCGAGCCCCCGGTGGAGCACCCGCACCCCGCGCTCGAAGAGGCGGCGGGCGGCGGCGGCGTCCTCCTCCAGGACCAGGGTGGGCACGCTGGCCCCGCTCAGCTCTTCCAGGAGGCTCTCGACCGCCGGGCCGTAGCGGTAGATCACCGCGTGTCCATGGAGATCCTTGGGCACGTCCTGCGGTAGGCGGGTCTCGAAGCGCTCTTCCAGGAAGGGGATGAGGTAGATCGGAAAGATCAGGAAGACCAGGAAGACGCCGAGGAACTGCACGGCGACCACCAGCAGCACCATCAGCGGATGGCGCCAGGAGGCGTCGGCGCCGTAGCCGGTGGTGCTCAGCGTCTCGGCCGCCCACTCCAGGCTCTGCCAGAAGTCGCGGTGCTTGCCCTCGAGCGCCGCCATCCCCCACATGTAGAGGAAGGTCGAGGCCAGCACCGTGAGGAGCAGGCCGAGGCCCAGGAAGAGGAGGCGGCGCCGGGGGCGGGTCACGGGGGTATTCTAAGGCCCCAGCTCAGTACGGCATGTCCTCCTCGTCCAGCCC
>JAICSG010000734.1 GCA_025937035.1 Thermoanaerobaculia bacterium
CGCCCGTGGCCGCCGCCCCGCCGCCGCCACCCCGGATGGCGCCGCCGGAGCCCGAGCCGCTCCCCTTCGAGGCGCTCCCGGAGCTGCCCGAGCCGCCGCCCATCCCGACGGGGATCTCGGTGGCGGAGAGCCCGATGGCCACGCAGCGCATCCCCGTCTTCGAGGAGGCCGGCGACCAGCCCGGCGAGCGCTTCGGCCAGTACACCCTGCTCGAGCGGATCGCCGTCGGCGGCATGGCCGAGGTCTGGAAGGCCCGCATGCGCGGCGTCGAGGGGTTCCAGAAGACGGTCGCCATCAAGCGCATCCTCCCCCACATGAACGACAACGCCGAGTTCGTGGGGATGTTCATCGACGAGGCGAAGCTGGCGGCGCAGCTCACCCACCCCAACATCGTCCACATCTACGATCTGGGGAAGATCGGCCGCGACTACTACATCGCCATGGAGTACGTCGACGGCAAGGACCTGCGGTCGCTGCTCAACGCCGCCCGCCGCAAGGGGATGGCGATGCCGCTGGGCCTCGGCCTGCTGATCGCGGCGCGGGTGGCGAGCGCGCTCGACTACGCTCACCGCAAGCGGGACTTCGAGGACCGCGAGCTCGGCCTCGTCCATCGCGACGTCTCGCCGCAGAACGTCCTCCTCACCGACGAGGGGGACGTCAAGCTGTGCGACTTCGGCATCGCCAAGGCGGTCTCCAAGGTGGGGCAGACCCAGATGGGCGCCCTCAAGGGGAAGCTCCAGTACATGTCCCCCGAGCAGGCCTGGGGGCGGCCCGTGGACGCCCGCTCCGACCTCTTCTCCCTCGGCGCCGTGCTCTTCGAGATGGTCACCGGCGAGCGGCTGTTCACCGGCGACAGCGAGATTTCGGTGCTGGAGTCGGTACGGCAGGGGCGCACCCGCCTGCCGCGCCAAGTCGACCCGTCGATCCCCCGCGAGGTGGACGAGATCGTGGCGCGGGCCCTGGCCGTCGATCCCAAGGACCGCTTCCAGACCGCCAACGAGATGAAGCAGCGGCTGGAGGCGGCCCTGGCGGCGCTCTCCCCTTCGATCGGCCAGACCGACCTCGCCCTGTTCATCCAGCGGGCCCTGGAGCCCGAGACGGCGACCGCCGAGCCGTTCGCCGCCCCGGCGGCGGTCTCCTCCTGGCCCACTCCGGCCCCGGCCGAGCCGATCGCGGCCGCCGCCGCGGACGCCGTCCCGTATCCCGCGGGCCCCCAGTCGACGGTCGCGCCGGTGGCCCCGGTCGGCGAGGTCGCGCTGGCCGAGGCCGAGGGGGAGCGCAAGAGCCGCACCCTGCTCTATGTCGCCATCGCGGCCCTGATCGTGTTCGCCATCCTGACCTTCGTCTTCCTCAACCGCCGCAAGGCGGCGGCGCCGCCCCCGGCCTCCGGGGCAACCGGAGCGACCGCCCCCGGTGCTCCCGTGCCGGCCGCGGGCCCCCCCACGGCGCAGGTCCCGGCGGCCCTCCCGGCCACGCAGGCCACGCCGGCCCCCACGGGCAAGCCGGTCGACATCAAGGCGCTCGTGGACCAGCAGGTCGCCGCCCAGGAGGCCCAGCTCAAGAAGCAGCAGGAAGAGAAGGTCAAGCAGTTGGAGAAGCAGTTGGCCGCCGCGTCCAAGGCCGGGGGCCAGCCGGCGCCAGCGGCTCCGGCCCCGGCGCCCGCCGCCACCTCCGAGCAGGCGCCCCATCCCGCCGAGGCGGCGCCGCAGCCGCCGCCCCCTCCCGCTCCCGCGCCGGCGGTCCAGAAGGAGCCCGAGTCCCCGAAGGCCCAGGAGAAGCCCCCCGAGCCCGCCAAGCCCGAGCCCGAAGCCCCCCGCGTCAAAGTCGGCGAGCTGGTCGACGCCGGCCCCGGAGTCTCCCCGCCCCAACTTGTCAGCGTTCCCAAACCGGGATATCCTCCGATGGCCCGAACCCTGCGGGTCGAGGGGACCGTGGTCGTTTCCGTTCTGGTCGATGAGAACGGCCAGGTCCAGGAAGTACGGATGGCGGAGCCGATCCGGCAGAACGTCGGACTGAACGAAGCCGCCCTGTCGACGGCGCGCTCCGCCCGCTACAAACCCGCGACGAAGGACGGGGTGAGGGTCAAGATGTGGACCCGCCTGAGGATTCCTTTCAAGCTCTGAGCCGGAGGAAGAGGAGACGATGAGCCTCACCGATCAACAGAGAAAGTTCTACGAGAACACCCTCGCCGTGACCCGGCAGGAGATGGAAGAGCTCGACCGCCAGATCGAAGAGGAGCTTGCCAAGGTGAAGGACCGCCTCGCCGAGCTCCAGAACGCCAAGAAGGCCTCGCGCCAGATGTACGACGCGGCCTGCATGCGCCTCGGCGTCCCCAACGACCTCGAGGCCGAAGAAGGGCAGGGCGCGGAAGCCTGATCTGATCTCCGGTGAAGGGCGGCGAAGGGCGCGGCGCCGGTCCCCCCGCGGGGACCGGTTTCCATTTCTGGCGCGGGACCTCCGCTGACGCCGTCCCCTCTCCCGGTGTTTCTCGGGTCGCTCTCCATACGTCATGGCCTGGTTCCGTAAGACCAAGAAGCCCAAGCCGGTCCGCCAGGACCGGCAGCGCAGCACCGTGCCCGAGGGCCTGTGGGTCAAGTGCGAGGGGTGCAAGGAGATCATCTACTCGCGGGACCTCGACCGGAACCTCAAGGTCTGCCCCAAGTGCGGCTACCACTTCCGGATCGACGCCCGCGCCCGCATCTCCCTGCTCCTCGACGATCCGCAGCCGCGGGAGCTGTTCACCAACATCTCGCCGGTCGATCCGCTCAACTTCCGTGACACCAAGCGCTATCGCGACCGCCTGAAGTCCTACCAGCAGGCGGTGGGCGAGCGCGATGCGGTGCTCGTGGCACAGGGGACGATCGACGAGATGCCGGTGGTGATGGCGGTCATGGAGTACCGCTTCATGGGCGGCTCCATGGGCTCGGTGGTGGGCGAGAAGATCGCCCGCGCCGCCGAACGGGCCGCCGAGCGCAAGTGGCCGCTGATCGTGGTCTCCGCCTC
>JAICSG010000913.1 GCA_025937035.1 Thermoanaerobaculia bacterium
CCAGGAGCGTCTCGGGCTCCCACCCCGCCAGCAGGGGTGAATCGAGATCGATCGCCGTGAGGTCGGCCCAGAGGCCGGGCTCGAGGCGGCCGGCTTCGACTCCCAGCGCTTTGGCTCCGCCGGCGGTCGCGGTCTCCAGGAGGACCCGCGCGACGTCCCCCTGGCGGTCGCGCAGGACGCCGCGGCTCTGGGTGGCGAGGCGCTGGACGTATTCGAGCCAGCGCATCTCCTCGATGGGGGAGATGCGGGCATTGGAATCGCTCCCCAGGCAGAAGGAGCGGCGCCGGGGCGGCACCCGTGGGACCTTGGCGATGCCGTCTCCCAGGTTGCCTTCGGTCAGCGGGCAGAGGCAGACGGTGCCGCCCGCGGAGAGGAAGCGGTCCATCTCCTCGGCGTCGGTGTGGGTGCAGTGGACGGCCGTGAGGTCGGTCGCCGTGCCGAGGGCCTCCAGGAGGAGCGCCATGGGACGCTGGCCGTAGTAGGCGAAGACTTCGTCGATCTCCCGCTGCTGCTCCTCGACGTGGATGTGGAAGGGGAGGCCGCGGCGGCGGGCCTCGTCGTAGATGGCCTTGAGGTCCTCCGGGCCGCCGGCGCGCAGGCTGTGGACCGAGGCGGCGAGGGTCTCGCGCCGGGGATCGAGGCGGGCCGCCAGGCGGTCCATCTGCTGCCAGTAGACCTCGGGCGAGGGGACGCGGAAGCGGCGTTGCGGCCCTTCGAGCGGCTGGCCCACCGCGCCGGTGCGGTAGTAGGACTGGATGAACGCGATACGGATGCCCGCCTCGGCGGCGGCGGCCAGCACCACCTCGTCGAAGGCGAAGTCGAGGGCGTCCGGATCGCGGTGGTGGACGTAATGAAACTCGCCCACGGTGGTGATGCCGGCGGCCCGCATCTCCCGGAAACACTGGAGGGACAGGGCGCGGAGCTCGTCCGCCTCCAGCCGTCCGACCAGGCCGTACATGGCCTCCCGCCAGGTCCAGAAGTTGCCAGCGCCCTCAGGGAAAGTTTCGCCGCGTCCGCGTAAGCCCCTCTGGAAGGCGTGGGAGTGAGCGATCACGAAGCCGGGGAGCAGGGCGCGGCGGGTCAGCCTTTGATCGGGAGTCCGGCCGAGGGGCCCCACCTCCGCGATGCGGCCGTCCTCGCCCACGGCGATCTGGACGCCGGATTCGAAGCGGCTGCCCGTCCAGGTGAGATCGGCCTCGATGATCATCGTCACCCCTCCTCGCAGAAGCGTTGGATCGTCCGCTCCAGCAGACCGCGCGCGGCGGCGAATTCATCCTTGGGCAGGTATTCGTTCGGCTTGTGGGCCACCTCGATCGAGCCGGGGCCGAAGATGGCGCAGTCGATCCCCAGGCGCTGGAGCCAGCCGGCGTCGGTGGCGAAGGAGACGCTGGAGCCGGCGTCCTGGCCGATCAGGGAACAGAGGTGGCGGTGGATGGGAGAGGCCTCGTCGAGCAGGAGCGGCGGGCTGTCCGAGAGGAGCTCGATGGCGGGCTCGAAGGGCCCGGCGGCCTCGCGGGCGGCGCGGCTCACCCTTTCGATCAGCTCCTCGGAGGTGATCCCGGGGAGCGGCCGGAAGCCGACCTCGACCACGCAGCGGTCCGGCACCACGTTGATGGCCGAGCCGCCGTGGACCGTGCCCACGTTGAGCGGCACATAGGGGACCTCGGGGAAGAGCTCGCGGTTGGGCGCCTGCTCGGCCTCCAGCGCGTGGCGGAGGTCGGTGAGGGCCACGATCACCCGGCCGGCGGGCTCGATGGCGTTGACCCCGAGGTGGGGGTAGCCGCTGTGGGCCGAGACGCCGTGGAGGGTCACGCGGAGCTTGGTGTGCCCCTTGTGGGTGCGGGCCACGCGGAGCGAGGTGGGCTCGCCGATGATCGCGCTCCGCGGCAGCCGCTCCGCTTCCGGAAAGCTCTCGGTGAGCCGCTTGGCGCCGAGGGTGCCCACCTCCTCGTCGTAGGTGAAGACGAGGGCCAGGGGCGCCCGCCAGGACCGCGGATCGGCCTCGGCCAGGAGGTTGGCCGCGAGGGCCAGGAACCCCTTCATGTCGCAGGAGCCGCGCCCCACCCAGCGGTCCCCCTCGTCGGCGAGATGGAAGGGATCGTGCCGCCAGCCCTCCTCCTCGGCGGTAAGCACGTCCATGTGCCCGGAGTGGACGAGACCCCTGCTGTCCCCTTCGGGCTCGGGCCCCAGCCAGGCGATCACGTTCGTCTTGGTGCCGTCGGCGGAGGGGTTCCGCGCGATCCGTGCGCCGGGGCGGTCGAGGTAGTCGCAGAGGAAGCCCGCGATCGGCAGATTGCTGTTGCGGCTGGTCGAGTCGAAGCCGACCAGGCGGGCCAGCAGCTCGGCGTCCGAGAGGAGGGCCGGCA
>JAICSG010000253.1 GCA_025937035.1 Thermoanaerobaculia bacterium
CTCCTGGGAAGAACGCGCCGTCACACCCCCGTCACCCGTCACCTCTGCTAGGATCGGCCCCGCTGAAATACCCCATCCGGCCCTTCCGGGCCGGGATCAGACTGGAGGGAGACTCGCATGGGCATGGCACGGAAGATTCAACCGTTCCTCTGGCTTTTGCTTCTGGTGATCGCGGCCGCTGGCGCGGCCTTCGGGGCGGAGACGACCGGGTCGATCTCGGGCGTGGTCCGCGGGGCGGACGGCGCGGGGCTCGCGGGGGTGCCGGTGACCGTCAAGGGCGACCTCCTGCCCGCCGGCCGCACGGTGGTGACGGACAAGGACGGCGCGTTCAACTTTCTGCGCCTGCTGCCCGGCACCTATCAGGTGAGCGCCGAGGCCCAGGGGCTGGGGAACATCCAGCGCGAGGCCGTGGTGGCTCTCGATAAGGACACCCAGGTCGAGCTCGCCCTCCGGCCCCAGGTCACGGGGGAGATCACGGTCACCGAGGCGCTGCCGCTGATCGACGTCAAATCCACCGAGGCGCAGGTCAACTTCACCAATCAGCAGATCGAGGATCTGCCCGTGCAGCGCAACTACAAGGGGCTCTTCGCGCTCGCGCCCGGCGTGGCCGAAAACGGGCGGCAGTCCCCCAACGCGGGCGGCTCGCGGATGGACAACCTCTATCTGGTGGACGGCATCAACGTCACCAATCCGGATTTCGGAGACATCTACCCGACCGACATCACGGAGCTCGACATCAAGGAGGTCAGCATCGTGCGGGGTGGCGTCTCCGCCGAGTTCGGCCGCGCGGGGGGGATGGTGGTCAACGCCATCACCAAGTCGGGGACCAACGATCTGCGCGGCGAGGCGCGGGGCGAGTACCAGCCGTCGAGCTTCGTGGCGAAGAACAAGAACGCGACCGTGCAGAACACCGAGGACAAGAATTTCCTGGGCCTGGGGCTGGGCGGCCCCATCGTGCGCGACCGGCTCTGGTTCTACGGCTCGGCCAGCCGTCCTTCGGACACCCTCACCGACCGGCGCAACAACCTGGGCTCGATCCCCGACCAGGAGATCACCACCAAGGAGTATTTCGGCAAGCTGACGGCCAACCCGAGCGCCAGCCACTTCATCAACGCCTCGCTGCGCTCGCGCGACACCTCGTTCGACGGGGTCAACATCACCTCGACCTCGGCGACGAGCGTGGGGACCAACGACGCGAAGAAGTACCTGCTGGGCACCGCCTCCTGGACGTGGAACCTGACCGCCGACAGCTTCGTCGAGGCCAAGTACAACCACGACAAGGAGGAGAACTCGACCAGCCCCTTCACCAATCTCGGCTACCGCCCGGCCTTCAACCCGGTGCGGCCGGACCTGGTGGGGCAGTTCACCACCACGCCGGACTTCATCATCGGCGGCGCCACGGGCGTGGGGCAGACGGTGGGCGGCGCGGTGCTGGCGATCAACAATCAGGATTACACCCGCGACGAGGGGCGGGCGACCTTCCAGACTTTCAAGACGTGGGGGAATTCGCGCCACGACCTGCGGGCGGGCGCCACCTATGAGGACAGCTCCGAGCGTCTGGAGCGGCGCGCCAACGGCTGGGGGACGATCACCTGGAATTCCACCACCCGGCAGTTCACGGCGACCTACAACTCCGAGCAGCCGCCGCACACCGGCCGCGGCACCTCCTACGGCGCCTTTCTCCAGGATCAGATCACGCTCGGCGAGCGGCTGACGCTCACCCTGGGCGTGCTCGACAACAAAGATGACTATTTCGGCGAGGTGAACGGCGCGACGCCCGGTACCAAGCAGAAGAAGAAGATCCTCACCTTCGACTGGGGCCAGCAGATCCAGCCGCGCTTGGGGGTCGCCTATGTCCCGCGGCCGGAGCTCGGGGACAAGGTCTATTTCAATTTCGGCCGTTATTACAACACCGAGAACAAGTCGCTGGGCCGTGCCGCCTCGCCCACCCGTATCTTCACCACCCGTGCCACCTTCGACGCCGCGGGCAACGAGATCCTCCCGGAGGTCCCTCAGGCCAACACGCAGAGCAAGACGATCGACAAGGGGCTCGATCCAATGTACACGGACGAGTACCTCCTCGGCTACGCGCGGCCGTTCGGCGCCGCCTGGTCCGGAGAGATCTGGGGGATGTATCGCGACGTCGGCAACATCTATGAGGACATCAGCGCCGACGGGCTCGGCCACAGCCCCTTCCACGTGGCGCAGCTTCCGGACGCCTACCGGCGCTACAAGGCGGTCACCCTGGAGGTGAATCGCCGGCCGGCGAACGACCGCTTCTATCATCTGTCGGTCAACGCCAGCTACACCTGGAGCCGGCTGACCGGCAACTGGGACATCGACTTCGGCGGCGACTCGCCGTTCTACAACTCATCCTTCATCGGGGACGGCCCCGGCGTGCTGATCACCGACAACCGGAACGGCATCCTGCGCGGCGACCGCACGCACGTGGCCAAGCTGTTCGCCTCGATCCGGCCGGCCGGCGCCTGGACGGTGGGCACCTTCGCCTACTTCCAGAGCGGCGGCGCCTGGGAGGCCCGGGGGCTCCCGGATCCGACCGTGTCGAGCAGCTCCTACGTGCGGTATCTGGAGCCGGCGGGCTCCCGGCGGATGCCCGATTTTTACGGCCTCGACCTGCTCACCTCGTATGAATTCCGGCTCGGCGACGTCGGGCTGGAGATCGAGGCGAGGGTGACCAACCTCTTCGACCGCCAGGTGCCGCTGACCGTGGACGACCGCCAGGTGCTCGGCCGGCCGGTCCCCTACGTGCCGAACAATCCGAACTTCGGCAAGGGGACGCTCTTCACGTCTCCGCGGGCGCTGGTGCTGTCGGCGATCGTCCACTTCCGGTAGTGGAGATCCGGGATTTCGCGCTGGCTATCGTCACCACCGAGGACCTCGTCCGGAAGCTCGGCGCCCCACCGGCCGGGCTGACGGACGAGGCTCCCGGCCCCCCGCTGCGGATCGAGCGGCCCGGCCGCCCCCCGGAGCTGCGGTTCCAGCGGCGGATCGAGGTGCCCTCGATCGAGGGTATGCCCGATCCGGCGCAGCGGCCCCGCATTCTCCATGCCCTGGCCAATCACGAATTGCAGGCGGCCGAGCTGTTCGCCTGGGCCCTGCTGGCGTTTCCGGACGCGCCGAAGGAATTCCGCCGGGGCCTGCTGCGCATCCTGGCCGACGAGCAGCGGCACACCCGCATGTACATCGCGCGGGTGGAGGACGCGGGGGCCCGCTTCGGCGACTATCCGGTGAATGGTTATTTCTGGAACAAGATCGAATCGATCACCACGCCGCTGCGCTTCCTCTGCGCCATGTCGCTCACCTTCGAGAACGCCAATCTCGATCACACGCAGGAGTACGAGGAGGCGGCGCGGCGGGCGGGGGACGCGAAGACGGCGGCGGTGATCGAGCGCGTCCACCTGGATGAGATCGAGCACGTCCGCTTCGGCTGGACCTGGCTGCAGGTCTTCAAGGAGGAGGACGAGTCGGCCTGGGACGCCTACCGCGCCAACCTCACCTGGCCCCTCCGCCCGGCGAAGGCCCGGGGGCGGACCTTTCACCGGGAGGGGCGGGAGGCGGCGGGGCTGGAGGAGGAGTTTATTCGGCGGTTGGAGGAGGAGCCCGGCTGATTCACCATGCGACGCATCCTCGCCAACCTCCTCTGTGAGGACGAGCTCGCGGGCCGCCGGAGCTCACCGCCCCGGGCCGTGCTGGAGACGGTCGCGCGGATGGCGCCGCTCCTGCGCGTCTTCGCCAGGAAGGGGGACCGGCTGTGGAGCCTGGCGCCGGGGCCGGGTCTCGAATCGGGTCCTCTCCGCGATCTCGCACCCGCGGACGAGGTCCTCGCCTGGTGCGAGACGCCCTCGGCCCTGGAGCACCGGGGAGGCCCGCGCCCTCCCGCCGCGATCGATTGGGAGGCTCCGCTCCACGATCTCGTCTGGCGGCTTCCGACCCCCTCGCCGGACGTGGTGGCTGCCGTGCATCACCGGGCCTTTCATCTTCAGGTCGCCGAATCGATCGGCTGCGCGCTGCCCGGAGCGCGGATGGTGGAATCTTTCGCGGAGCTCGACCGCATTCTCCAGGAAGGGCCGCCATCCTGGGTTCTGAAGGCACCCCTCTCCGCCTCGGGGCGTTCGCGATTTATCGAGCGGAACGGCCCCGCGCTGACCGATCACAAATCGCGCCGCACGGCCGAGAGGCTTTTCGATCATCACGGTCCTCTCCTCTTCGAGCCCTGGATGGACCGCACGGAGGACTTCGGCGTCTCCGCCCTGCTGGGCCCCGAGCTGAGGATCGTGGGCATCCACGGCCAGAAAGTCGATCGCAAGGGGCAGTTCGCGGAGATCGATCTCGATCCTGAGCTCTCCTCCCAGGACCGCGGCCGCCTGCTGGAGACCACCGAGGCGGTGGCGGAGAAGCTCCGCGAGGCCGGCTACGTCGGTCCCTTCGGGATCGACGCCTGGAGATACCGGACGGCGGCCGGGACGGTCCTGAATCCGCTGGGAGAGATCAACGCCCGCATGACCTTCGGGCTGGTGGCGTGGGCGAGGCGGAGACGGTTAGAATCGGAAGGCGAACTTTTTCAAGGAGCCCGGACATGAAAAAAGCCTGCACGGCCCTGGCCCTGCTTCTGACGGCGCCCTCCGCCGTTCTCGCCTGGGGCGCGAACGGCCACCGGATCGTCGGCCGGATCGCCATGAATCACCTGACGGCCGAGGCGGCCCATGGCGTCCAGTGCCTGATCGGTCCCGAGGGGCTCGATCAGGTGAGCACCTGGCCGGACGAGATCCGTTCCGATCCCGCCTGGAAGAAGGCCGATCCCTGGCACTTCATCGACATCGACGACGACCAGACCCTGGAGACCGCCCCCCGCGATCCCAACGGCGATGTGCTCGAAGCCATCCAGCGGTTCACCGCCGTGCTGCGCGACCCGCAGGCTACCGGTGAGTCGAAGCAGGAGGCGCTCAAGTTCCTCGTCCATTTCGTGGGGGACGTCCACCAGCCGCTGCACGTGGGCCGGCACGCCGATCAGGGCGGGAACAAGATCAAGGTAACCCTGTTCAATCAGGAGACGAACCTCCACTCGGTGTGGGACTCCGGGCTGATCGACGCCGAGAAGCTCAGCTTCTCGGAATTCGCCTCGTTCATCGATCACCCCACCTTGCAGGAGATCCAGGCCTGGCAGAGCTCCGCTCCGGCCGATTGGGCGAAGGAGTCCCAGGCGTTACGGAGCCGGGTCTACGCGACCGGCGACGGCAAGCTGAGCTATGAATACGATTACGTGGAGATCCCACTGGTCAAACAGCGGCTCCTGCAGGCGGGGGTGCGACTGGCGGGGCTTCTCAACTCCATTTTCGCGCAGCCGGGGCCGTCGATCCCGGACCGGACGCTATCCGCCGCTCCCCACAATCCCTAGGATATCCCGCCCGTACTTCTGCACGATCGTGGGGCCGATGCCGGGGACGTTGAGGAGGTCGCTCTCGGTGCGCGGACGGGTGGCGGCGAGGGCGGCCACGGCGCGGTCGGTGAGGATGCGGAAGGCGGGCACGCGGCGGCGGGCGGCCTCGGCCCGGCGCCAGACCTTGAGCGCCTCCACGACCTCGGGCGAGACGTGCTCCAGGGCTTCGGGCGCCAGGCTGTCCCGCATCAGCCCGGCGGCGATCTTCTTGCGGACGGCCCGGGTCTCCCCCTTGTCCGGACGCTCCCGCGGCTGACGCTTCTTGCGGGTGCGCGGCATCTCGTCCGACATCTCCACGCGCGCGATGGCGGCGGCGTCCCCCCGGTATCCCTCGGGGGTCAGCATGGCCCGCTGGAAGTGGATGGTGCGGCCTTCCTTCTCGAAGTTGTCCTCGACGATCCGGAGGAGGCCGGCGCGGACCATGCCGCTCAGCAGGCGCTCGAAGGCCTTGCGGTCGGAGAGCTCCTCTGGACAGGTCTCGCGGTAGAGCTGGCCGGTGGACTGGCCGTCGCGGCCCCGCAGGGCGGTGAGCACCCGGTCGACCAGGCCCGCCTCCAGGGCGTTCACGGGGCGCATGCGGCGGACCCCGCAGTCCGCGGGCGCGCAGACGTCGCAGATCCCGCACGGCGCACCGGAGTCCTCCTGATCGCCGAAGTGGCGCACCAGGTGGAGCATGCGGCAGCCGCGGGACTCGGCGTAGCGGATCATCATCTCGAGCTGCCCGAGCTTGTGGTCCCGCTGGGCGAGGTAGGGCTTCTGCCAGCCGGCGGCCCCCACCGAGACGTTGCCGTCCGCGTCGATCAGGGCGCCGCCGTGGATCCAGAGCTTTTCCAGCGAGCGCTC
>JAICSG010000909.1 GCA_025937035.1 Thermoanaerobaculia bacterium
AGGTCCTTGCAGTCCTTGCAGTCCTTTAGGTCCTTGCTTCAGACCTCCCTCGTCTCCACCCGCTCCGGCCTGAATCCGATCCCCACCACCCGCGCCCCCACCCGCCGCAGCATGGGCGCCAGGAGCCCGATCAGCTTGCGGACAATCCAGGGGAAGGCGAAGGGCTGGCCGCCGGGGCCGAACATGTGGCGGTGGATGAAGACCTGACCGGCCTGGATGCGGCGGACCGGCATCTCCCGGCGCTCCTGGACCCGGCGGAGGTCGGCCTCGGTCACGGTTCCCTGCCGGAGCTTGGCGGCGAGGAGATTGGCGGTGGCCACCGCGTCCTGGACCGCCAGGTTGATGCCGACCCCTCCGGCGGGGGACATGGCGTGGGCCGCGTCGCCGATGCAGAGCAGGCCGGGGCGGTACCACTGGCGGAGGCGGTTCACCTGTACGGTCAGCAGCTTGACCTTGTCCCAGGAGTCGAGCTCGTGGACGGTGTCCGCCAGGAAGGGGGCGGCGCTCACGATGCCGGCTCGGAAGGCCTCCAGGCCCTGGCGCCGGATTTCGTCGAAGGCGCCCTTGGGGATGATCAGGCCGCACTGGAAGTAGTCCCCGCGGTCGATCGTGACCAGGATCTTGCCGTTGCGGATCCTCCCCAGGACCTGCGACGGCTCCTCGATGCTCTTGGAGAGGCGGAACCAGAGGACGTCGATGGGGACCCCGAAATCGTCGACCTGCATCCCGGCCCGCTGGCGGACGGTGGAGTGCCGGCCGTCCGCTCCCACGACCAGATCGGCCCGGACCTCCAGATCCCCCTCGTCCGTCTTCGCCCTCACTCCGGCGACGCGCCCGCTCTCCTCGATCAGGTCGGTCACCTCCGCTTTCATCAGGAGGTGGAAGGCCGGATAGCGCTTCCCCTGCTCAGCCAGGAAATTCAGGAAGTCCCACTGCGGCATGAGGGCGATGAATTTGCACCGGGTGGGCAGATGGCTGAAGTCCGGGCCGTCGTACTCCTGGTCGCCGATCGCCACCTTCAGACTGCGGACCTCCTGGTGGGGGAGCTTCAGGAAGTCGTCGAGCAGGCCGAGCTCGGCCATCAGCTCCAGGGTGGAGGGGTGGACGGTGTCGCCTCGGAAGTCGCGGAAGAAGTCGGCGTGCTTTTCGAGCACCGTCACCTCGACGCCGGCCCGGGCGAGGAGGAAGCCGAGCATCACGCCGGCGGGGCCGCCGCCCGCGACGCAGCAGGTGGTCCGGATCGATCGCGGGCTCATGCCCTATTTCTCGCTGTCCAGCATCCGCATCTGGTGCTCGTCGTAGCGGGTGCCGGCCACGGCGGCGGCGGGGACGGTCTCCTCGATGCGGGCGAGGTCCTCGGGCGAGAGGTCGATCCCGAGGGCGCCGAGCGATTCGGTGAGCTGGGCCCGCGTGCGCGCGCCGATTACAGGGACGATCCTGTCGCCTTTGGCGAGCACCCAGGCGACGGCGAGCTGGGTGGGGGAGACCCCCTTCTCCGCGGCGAGAGCCTCCAGGGCCTCCACCAAGCGGCGGTTGCGCTCGCCGTTCTCGCCCTTGAAGCGGGGGAGATAGGCCCGGAAGTCCCCCTGGGCGGCCGGCCGGGAGCCGCTGAGCAGGCCCCGCGAGAGCACGCCATAGGCGGTGACGGCGATGCCGAGCTCGTCGAGAAGGGGGAAGATCCGCTCCTCGGGGCCGCGGCTGATCAGGGCGTATTCGATCTGCAGATCGGCGATGGGGTGGACGGCGTGCGCCCGGCGGATGGTCTCCGGCCCCACCTCCGACAGCCCGATGGCGCGGACGTACCCGGCCTTCACCAGGTCCGCGATGGCGCCGATGGTCTCCTCGATGGGCACCGCCGGATCGAGGCGGGCGGGGCGGTAGACGTCGACGTGGTCCACGCCGAGGCGGGTCAGGCTGTAGGCCAGGAAATTCTTGACCGCGGCGGGCCTGGCATCGAAGCCGAGCCAGCTCCCGTCGGGGCCGCGCTGGGCGCCGAATTTCACCGAGAGCAGGGCCCGGTCCCGGCGGTCGCGGAGCGCGCGGCCGATCAGCATCTCGTTGTGGCCCATGCCGTAGAAGTCGCCCGTGTCGAGCAGGTTGATCCCGTGATCCAGGGCCGCGTGGATGGTGGCGATGCTCTCGGCCTCGTCCGCGGGGCCATACATGCCGGACATCCCCATGCAGCCGAGGGCCAGGGGGAAGACCGAGGGGCCGGAGGAGCCGAGGCGGCGGAATTCCGTGTGGGTGGGTGTCGTCATGGCCTCACGGTAGGCCAGGGCGGGGGGCGTTGGCAAGGAGGGGATTGTAGGGGCGGGCCAAATTGGGCGCCCAGGGTTGGTGGGGATCAGCCCCCCGGGCGGCCCCCAAAGGGCCCCC
>JAICSG010000535.1 GCA_025937035.1 Thermoanaerobaculia bacterium
CAGAATGGTGTCTGGCGCCGTGCCGGCGCCGAGGAGATCCGGAAGGTGCGCGAGCAGGTGGCGGCGGGCGCCGCAGGGGCCGTCTGAGATCACCCACCAGCAGGGGATACGGATTCGTGGCCTCCCCCTGGACGTAGACCCCGTAGTGCAGGTGGGTGGGCGTCCCCTTGGCATTCCCCGAGTCCCCCACGTAGCCGAGCACCGTCCCCGGCTCCACCCAGTCGCCGAGGCCGATCACGGACCAGGCGTCCAGGTGGGCGTAATAGTGGTACCAGCCGGCGGGGCCGATCACCCCCACCACCCGTCCGCCCAGCCGGTTCAGCCCCTTGCGCACCACCACCCCATGGGTGGAGGCGATCACCGGCGTCCCCCGCAGGGCGAAGATGTCGATCCCCTCGTGCTTGCGCCCCTCGCTGCGGGCGGCGCCCCAGGTGTCGGCGAGCTGCGAGGGCTCGATCCCCTGGACCGGCACGGGGAGCGACGCCGGGGGCGGCTCGCGGTAGAGCTGGATGATCCGGATCAGGTTCCTCAGGCGCGGGAAGGCCCAGATCAGAAGGAGGACGAGGAGCGCCAGGAAGAGCAGGCGCCCGAGGAGCCGCCGCCGATTCATCCTCCTACCCTGTGTCGATCGTCTCGGGCTGCGCCACCCGGGTCGGGCGAAATCCCCGGCCTTGAGCGAGGCGGGCAAACCAGCCGGCATCGCGCAGGGCGCAGCGGTACCAGTCGTTGTTGAAAAAGGCGTAGACGTCCGCCTCCGTCCCCCAGAGCGCCATCGCCAGGGCGGCCCAGCGGTCGAGGGTCTCCTCGTGGTAGCAGCCCGGAGGGGAGGCGGCGCCGCCGTGGAAGCGGAGATAGCCCCACTCCGCCGTCCGCCATTCCTGGGAGATAGGGGTGATCGGCTGCCCGCCGCGGTCGGCTAGGCAGAGCGCGGCGCCATGCCGGGCGAGCACCTCGCGGACGCTCTCGGCGTACCAGGAGTCGTGGCGGAATTCGACGGCGACGCGGGCCTGGGGCGCCAGGAGGGCGAGGGCGGCGTCGAGCCGCTCCTCGTTGCGGTGCATGTTGGGAGGGAGCTGGAGGAGGATGGGTCCCATCTTGGGCCCCAGCTCACGGGCGCGGCTCATCAGCCGCTCGACCGGCTCCTCGGGGTCCTTCAGCTTCTTGAAATGGGTGAGGAACTTGCTCGCCTTGACCACGAGAACGAAATCGTCCGGCGTCTGGGCCGCCCAGGAGCCGAGCACCCCCGGCCCGGGCAGCTTGTAGAAGGTCGCGTTGACCTCCACCACCCGGAACCGCTCCGCGTAATACCGGAGCTGATCGGCCTTGGGGACCTCGCGGGGATAGAACGAGGCATCCCAGTGGCGGTACTGCCAGCCGGAGGTGCCGATCCAGAGCATGGGGGAGGGGACTGCAAGGGGTGTTCCCTCCCCTTCTCCACCGGCACCACGGCGTAGAATCCACGAATGACCAGCTTGCTGCTCCTCCTCGCCCTCGCCTCTCCGTCCCTCTCGCTCCCCGGGACGCCCTATCCCACCCCGACGGGGGACGTCTGGGTGGAGACCGCCTCGCCGGGCGCCGGAAAGCCGCGGGAAGGAGTGGGCCGGGGGGTGATCGAGGCACCGCCGGAGCGGGTCTTCCGGGCCCTCACCGACTACGGCCACTGGAGCGAATTCATGCCCTTCCTCCAGAAGTCGGCCGCCTCGCCACGGCCGGACGGCACGACCGTGGCCGAGCATGTGATGAAGCTCCCCGCGCCCACGGGCGAGCGCCACTACAAGGTGCGCTTCCACCAGAAGGCCGAGGGGGGGACCTGGACGATCGACTGGGCCTACGTGCCGGGCTCGGGGAACGTGAAGGACCACCACGGCTCCTGGACGCTGACCCCCCTGGGGTCCGGCCGCACCCTGGCCGTACTGCGTCTCTACACCGCTCCCGGCGGCTTCACCCCCCAGTGGGCGGTCGACCGCGGCACCACGGAGACCATCCCCTGGATCTACCACGGCCTGCGGCAGCACGTCCGGCGGTCGCGCTACGACGGCCCGTGAGCTGCTAGAATCCTTCGGTCCGTCTCAGCTCCCAAAGTGGATCTCGAGGGCTCTATGCGTCTGAAGAAGAACGTTCTCCCCCTGGAAGCCCATCTGGGCACCGAGCTCCAGCGCCGCTCCACGGAGCTGACCCGCGCCTGGCTCGACCGCCTGCTCGAAAGGCTGGACGTCCATCCGCGCCGGATCTTCCCGGCCGACGCCCTGCTCAACCGGATGCCCGAGGTCCTGGGCTCGATCTCGGACTACATCGGCTCCGACGGCGACCTGACCGCCGAGCGGCTGGTCCAGGACGAATTCACCAAGCTGGCGCGGCTCCGCCGCGAGCAGGGGTACGACATCGACGAGATCCTGGCCGAGTTCGAGATCCTGGGCGAGCTCCTCTACACGGCGCTCCGGCAGGAGGCCCGCAACTTCGGGCGCAAGGTGCCGCCGGACTACGCCATCGAGGTCGCCGAGCGGCTCCACCGGGCGCTGACCTCGATCACCACGATCACCGCCACCACCTTCCGCGAGGAGGGGTTCCGGGACCGCCGCGAGCGCGCCCGCCTGCTCGGCGGCTTCGGCCGCGACCTGGCCCACGAGCTGCGCAACCGGCTGACCACGGCGGAGATCGCCATCCAGTTGTTGGGGAACGAAAACGCCGACGCGGCCACCCGGGAGAAGGCCCTGCGTACCCTCCAGCAGACGCTGCGCCGCCTCAAGGGGGTGGCCGACGACGTCCAGTCGCTGGCGATCGCCCAGGGGAGCGAGGAGACGGCGCAGGGGCGGCGGCTCTCGCTGCGCTCCCTGATCGCCGAGACGGTCGACGAGCTCCAGACCCTGGCGGAGGAGCGCGGGGTGCGCATCGAGATCCAGGAGCCGATCCCCGACGTCCAGGTGGACGCCACGCGGGTCGAGCTGGCGCTGATCAACCTGGTGGGCAACGCGGTCAAGTACTCCGATCCGGCCGAGGAGGACCGCTGGGTCCGCCTGGGGGTGCAGCGGGAGGACGGGGGGTACTGGCGGATCTCGGTGGCGGACAACGGCCTGGGCATCCCCGAGGAGATGCAGGGCCTGATCTTCGAGCAGTTCGTCCGCGCCCACCCGGAGGTGGCGGACGGCACCGGCCTGGGGCTCGCCATCGTCCAAGCGGCCGTCGAGCAGATCGGCGGCCGCATCTGGCTGGAGAGCACCCCCGGCGACGGCACCACCTTTCACTTCACGGTGGTGGACCCGCCCGCGGCGCGGGCGGAATAGGCGAGGCCGGCGATCCGTTTTTTCAACCGGAGGAGCCTCCCAAGCTCCATGGGGTTGAATTGCTCCTGGAAAAGGAGCATCGTTATGGAAACTCCAAAGGGAGAAAGCCATGAGTAGTACCGAGCTGAGCCGCTTCCTGGAAGATCTGCGTAACGAGCCCCGCCTGCTGGAGGAATCTCGCGCCCTGCTCCGCGACCCGGAGGCCGCGCTCCGCTGGGCGCGCGAGAAGGGGTACCACCTCACCCCGGCCGATATTCAGGAGCTGCTGGACAGCGACCGGGAGCTCTCGGACGACGACCTCGACCAGGCCGCCGGCGGCGACGACAACTGGCCTCCCGTGTAGCGGGGAACATCCCCGATTGTGTCGCTGACCTCCGCGGACTGGCTGACCGTCCTCGATCCCTGGTTGACCGAGCCGCTCTTCGGGGGCCAGACTATCGAACGGCTCCATCGGCTCGCCCGGGCCTTTCCGGGTGAATGTCAGGGGATCCTCGAAACCCGGCTCGCACCCGGGATTTCGCAGGTCGATCTTTCGTTGCGCCTCCGCGCGGCTCACGAGGCCCGCGGCCTGACATGGCTCCCACCCCCTACCAGAGAATTCCTCTCCCGCTGGTCCCAGTCCGAAGGAGAG
>JAICSG010001138.1 GCA_025937035.1 Thermoanaerobaculia bacterium
GAGCTCTCCCTCCAGGCCGGCCGCGGCGGAGTCCTTGGTGCCGAAATCGTACAGCCAGGCGAAGAATTCGGTGGGGGTCGTCTCCAGCAGGGGGAGGATCTCCAGGACATCCTCGAAGCCCAGCCTCTGGCTGCCTTCGAGCAGGCCCGAAAGGCGGCCCGGCTCCCAGCCGAGACGCTTCTCGAGAACGTTCATGGGAGCTCCGCTCTGGACGATGAGCTCCCGCAGCAGGCCGGCAATACGGCGTTCTTCAGGGTGCATAAATCTACAAGCTCTTCTTATTTACACCTATCTTACAGGTTCTCGGCCGGCGGGGCCAGCGTCTCGCGAGGCCGCCTAGAGTATCATCCACCTCTCCCCGCGATGCGTCCACCTCTCCGGCCCCTGCTCGCTCCCTTCACGGACACCCTGAACGGGCTCGACCGCTGCCTCGACCGCGGCGTCCGCGGGCTGGCCTTCGTCGCCCTGGGCCTCCTCGTGGGCTGGTGGGTCTATGTGCCCGTCCATGAGCTGCTGCACGCGGCGGCCTGCAGGGCCACGGGAGGCGAGGTCACGCGGCTGGAGATCGACCGGATCTACGGCGGCGCGCTGCTCTCGCGGGCCCTCTATTTCGTGGTGCCGGCCAGCCGGTATGCGGGACGCCTTTCGGGATTCGATACTCACGGCAGCGATCTCATCTACCTCGCGACGGACCTTGGGCCCTTCCTGCTGACTCTCTTCCCCGGGGTCTGGGCCTTGCGCCGGGCCGCCGCGGCCCGGCAGGGGGTCCTGTTCGGGGCCACGCTTCCCTTCGCCCTGGCGCCGTTCCTCTCCCTCGGCGGAGACGCCTATGAGATCGGCTCGATCCTCGTCACCCGTCTGCCGCCCTGGGCGGCGCCCGCCACGCGGAGCCTGCTGCGCGGGGACGACCTCGGCAGGAAGATCGGCGAGCTCGCGGCAGCTCCGGGCGCCCCCTGGGGGGGCGCCCTTCTCGCGGTGATGCTCGGCGTGCTCTGGGCCTTCGGAACCTATGCGCTCGCCGGCGCCGTGGCGCGGGCTCTCGGGCAAGAGGAGGTCAGGCGGCCGACAGCCGCTCCCAGTCCGAGTCCGGAGCGTCGATAGCGATGGCCAGGCCGCCGTCCGAGCCGACGAAGATCGGGTCCTTGACGACCCTCACCTTGCCGCCGCCCACCACCTGCAGCTCCTGCTCCAGCCGGGGCCCGAGCCCGCGGATCAGCCCGGTGCCGCCGGAGAGGACGATGTTGTTGCGCACCTTCTCCTGGAACTCGGGCTGCACGCGGGAGAGCAGGTCGAGCATCGACTCCACCATGGGCGGCAGGATGCTCTCGCACGCCTGCCGCATCTCCTGGCTGATGTCGAGCTGGGTCGGCTTGCCGTTGACCGGCGCCGTGACCACCACCGGGCTCTTGGGCGGCCCCACGAAGCTCCCCGCCTCCTTCCACTCGCGCACCATGTGGATGGAGAACTTGGCCTCCGGATAGCGGCCGCGGACCAGCCGCATCAGCGCCTCGTCGATGAAGTCGCCCGCCTGCGGCAGGGTGCGCTGGTCTTCCTCGGTGGGCAGGCGGCCGTTCATCACGCAGAAGTCGGTGGTGCCGGCTCCGCTGTCGATGATCATGGTGTGGAGAAGCGCCTCGATTCCATAGGCGACGGCGAACGGCTCGGAGACGATCAGCAGGTTGTCGACGGCGTTCTGGAGAGCCTTGCGCACCTGCTGCTTGTTGACCCGCAGCGCCTCGGCCGGTACCCCCACCACGGCCCGCACCCGTACGCCGTTGC
>JAICSG010000336.1 GCA_025937035.1 Thermoanaerobaculia bacterium
CAGGCGAAGCTGCCGGATCCGCAAACGCGCCCACCGGCGCTGCACGTTCAAAGAGCCGTAGCCGCGGTCCAGAGGCGGGTTGCTGAGCTGCCGGCGGGTCTCAGGCAGCCTGCGCCTCATGTCCAGGCAGCGACCGGCGGTGGGAGCCAGACCCGGCCGGCGCCTGCCGTCCAGGCTCAACGCCTCCCCCTTCCTCCTTTGGCAGGCCGCAGGCAGATTTCGGTCCCCCCGATCCGCCCCGCGCAGGCAAAGCTGCAACAGGGCTTCGCGCCGGCCGGCCAGAGCAGGGTGCTGCAACGGATCAAGGCCTACCGGGTGGGCACCGCCAAATCCGTTTACAAGATTCAGGTCGACGGAGGCAAGGTGGTAAAGTACGAGGCTGGCAGATCCGGCATCGACATCAGCTTTGGTGACATCACGCATGCCGATCACTACTTCAGAACGAAGCAATCAGACCCTGGAGCCCGATTGGTCGAGTGGGACTTTCCAGATGATCTCTATGAGATGATCGTAGCGAAGATCAAGCATACAGGCGCTGGAGAGATACCCGATATCTGGAAGGCTCCCAAGACGGGAGGAGCCAAGCTGAGCAGACTGCAAAAAATGTGGTTTGCGATTTCCAAGCTCCCGGCTCCCGTCCAATCCTCGGATGATTACGTCAAAGAAATGAATATCTATGCCCCACACTTTGAGCCGCGTTGGATCAAGATTTTCAATGACTTTGCCACAGGCCGCGCCGCCAAGGTGTACACCTATGCTGAATGGATCGGCGCAGAAGAGGACGGCGGAGGAGGCGGCGGCGGGGCCGGGAGCGCGATGGAAGAGAGTAAGGCCGTCAAGGTCAAGCCTAAGGCCAAGGCGGCCAAGGGTGCGGTAGCGCCAGAGGCGAAAGCCGAGGAGGAAAGAAAGCCCGTAGTAATTAAAGTTTGGCTCTACCCTGTCGACGATGAGCAAAGCGGCATGGTCATGCCGGAGTCAGAAGCGAATGAGACCGTCGAAGATTCCTCCGACACGTGGAAAACCATGTCTCTCGCGGAGGCTCGGAAGCGTGGGCTCATCTAGGCCAAGGCCAAGCGCCTGATAGCTATGCGGCCCTTGGCTAAATATTATTTTTTTCGTTCGAAGACCACCCTCACATCCACGATCCTGCTGGCGTCGACCTCCCGTCCCATTCTACAGGCTCAAGGAGACACAGGCTCCAGAATGAAATGATCGAGCACCGTCCGCTCGAGCTCGCCGCCCATCGCCTCCAGGGCGGCGTGGAGCTCCGCGAGATGCCGGGGGCGGAGCTCCAGGACGTGCTCCAGCGGCTGGTAGGTGGTGCCGGAGCGGTAGGCGAGCCCCTTCATGCGGGTCATCTCGACGTGGCAGCCGAGATAGTAGCGGACATGGTGGCCGGCGGCGAAACGGACCAGCCGCTCGACGCTCCGGCGGTAGGCCTCTCCGTCCCGAACGTATAGAAAACCGGGATAGAAGACGTCGCCGCTCAGCATCAGCTGGGTCTGGGCGTCGTAGACCGCGAAGTGATCGTCCCGCTGGCGGTCCATGTGGCCGGGCACGGGGATCAGCGCCAGCTCGCGCCCGCCGAGATCGAAGCCCGCCGCTTCCTCCGGCCAATTCCGGAAGCCGAAAAACCTTTCGACAGCGGCCAGGCCCGGCTCCACCAGCGTGGTCCCGGGCTGGCTCCGGAATTGATCGTCCCCCGCCACGTGATCCTCATGGCCGTGGGAGTGCGCGACCACCAGCTCCAGACCGGGCCGGTCGTGGATCGCCTGCCACTGCCCGATGATCCCCTGGACCACCGAGCGGACGGGCACGCCTCCGGCGCCGGTATCGATCAGCAAGGCCCTTTCGGTGCCGAAGAGAAGGTAGAGGAAAGGCGCCTCGAAATTCGTGCACTTGCTCTGGCGCAGGATGTAGGTGTCCTTGTCGTACGCGTACACCTGGAGCGGCGGATCGGCCGACAGGGCGCAGTCAGGCGCGCCGTGGATCCAGCGCACGTCGAGGCCGGGCATGATTTATTGCACCGCCTTCAGCGAGCTGAGAGCCTCCTGGAGCTGGTCGAGCTGGATCGGCTTGACCAGATGGCGCTCGAAGCCGGCGGCGGCGGTGTGGCGACGGTCCGCCTCCTGGCTGTAGCCGGTGACCGCGATCAGCCGGACCGATTCCAGGCCGGGCAGGGCGCGCAGGTGGCGGGCGAGCTCGTAGCCGTCCATCACCGGCAGGCCGATATCGAGCAGCGCCACGTGCGGCTCGAAATCCGCCGCGATCTGCAGGGCGGCGGGGCCGTCGTGGGCCACGCGCGCGAGGTGCCCCATCAGCCGGACGCTGGTGGCCAGGAGATCGGCCGCGTCCTCGTTGTCGTCCACCACCAGGACCCGCAGGGCGTCCGGCCGGACCGCGGCTTCCGGAGCCGCCGGAGCCGAGGGGACGGGCCGGCCGACGGCCCCGGCGGCGGGCAGCCGCACCACGAATTCGCTCCCCCGGCCGTGCCCCTCGCTGCGCGCCTCGACCGTGCCGCCGTGCAGCTCGACCAGGGTCTTCACGATGGCGAGGCCGAGGCCGAGCCCGCCCTGCGCCCGGTCGAGGGCTTGGCGCTCCTGCACGAAGAGGTCGAAGACGCGCGGCAGCATCTCCGCGCTGAGGCCGATCCCGGTGTCGCGGACCCACAGGACCACGGTCTCCCCCTCCCTCCGGGCGCCGATCGCGAGGGTGCCGTGCGGCTCGGTGTACTTGGCGGCGTTGTTGAGCAGGTTGGCCACCACTTGGGCCAGGCGGATGGCGTCCGCCTCCACCGCCAGGCCCCGGCGCGGCAGGTCGACCGTCAGGTGGTGCTGGCGCTGCTCGATCAGCGGGCTGGCCATCTCGATCGCTTTGGCGACGATTTCCGAGATCTCGATCCGTTCGCGCTTGAGATCGATCTTGCCGCGGGTGATGCGGGAGACGTCGAGCAGGTCGTCGACCAGGCGGGTCAGGTGGCGGACCTGCCGCTCGATGATCGTGCGCTCCCGCTGCAGGGTCTCGTCGCCGCGCAGCTGCATGAGCTGCAGGGCGGTGACGATCGGCGCCAGCGGATTGCGCAGCTCGTGGCCAAGCATGGCGAGGAACTCGTCCTTCGAGCGGTTGGCCACCTCGGCCTCGGCGCGCGCCTCGCGCTCGCGGACCAGGAGCTGGCGGTTCTGCTCCTCGGTGCGCTTGCGGCCGGTGATGTCCGAGAAGGCGTTGACCGCGGCGATGATCCGTCCCTGGGAGTCGTGGACCGGCAGGGCGCTGACGGCGAGGATGCGCCGCTCGCCGTCCGGACGGATGTAAAGGATTTCCTCGTCGAGGACGGCCGTGCCCTGGAGGGCCCGGGTCAGCGCGTATTCGCCGGCCGCGAACGGGCGGCCGTCGGGATGGATGGCCGTGTAGGAGGCGAAGTCGCCGATCCGGTCGGTGCGCAGCGGGTCGTGGCCGATGATCGCCCGCACCCGCTCGTTGGCCAGCAGGGTGCGGCCGGACGGGGCCTCGGCGATGATCACCCCGGCGGGCATCTGGCTCAGCACCGTCTCCAGCAGGTTGCGGGCGGCCTCGACCTCCCGGCGCGCGCGGACCTGCTCCGTGACGTCCATCGCCACCGCGATCAGGCCGAAGACCTGGCCGGAGGCGTCGCGCATCGGCTGGGCCGTGAACTTGAAGAAGTGGTCCTCGACGGTGCCGTCCCCCGCGACGTCGAGAGGCACCAGGAATTCCTCGGCCGTGTAGGGCTCGCCGCTGGTGTAGACCCGGCTGAGCGTCCGGATGATCGGCGCGTCCGCCGGCAGCTCGGGGAGAGCCTCCCGGAGCGGCTTGCCCACGAGGCTCGTGCGGCCGACCATCCGCTCGTACTGGGGGTTGGCCAGGTCGTAGACGAGGTCGGGGCCGACCAGGACGCACACCGGCACGGGGGCCTGCATGAGCTGCGCGAAGAGCCGGGCACGGGAGCGCTCGGCGTCCCGGCGGAGGCGCGACAGCTCCAGGTGGGTGCCGACGCGGGCGAGCAGCTCGCGGGCCGAGAAGGGCTTGACCAGATAGTCGTCGGCGCCCGCCGAGAGCCCCTCGACGCGCGCCTCCTCGCCGGCCCGCGCCGAGAGGAAGATCACCGGGATGGAAGACGTGCGCTCGTCCCCGCGCAGCGCCTGGAGCAACTGGAAACCGTCCAGGCCGGGCATCATGACGTCGGAGAGGACGAGGTCCGGGAGCGTCTCCCGGGCACGCTCCAGGGCCGTGGCGCCATCGGCGACCGCCTCCACGGTCCAGCGGCCGCGCAGCAGCCGTGTCATGTAGTCGCGCATGTCGGCGTTGTCGTCGGCGATCAGGATCCGCGCCGCGCCGGCCGCCGGTGCCGGAGGGGTCTCGGGGGGGACGTCCGGCGCCCAGCGCAGCGCCTCTTCCACGAACGCCTGCGGGCCGACCGCGGTGGAGGCGATCCCCAGCGGCGCCGCCAGGCGGTCCGGCGGCAGGTGCGCGGTGCCGAAGGGGATCGCCACGGTGAAGGTGGAGCCCCGGCCCACGGCGCTCTCGACCGCCACCTCGCCGCCGTGCAGCCTGACCAGCTCGGACACCAGGGAGAGGCCGATCCCGGTCCCCTCGTGGGTGCGCGACCGCGCGCCGGGCACGCGGTGGAAGCGGTCGAAGAGCAGCGGGATCTGATCGGCCGGCACGCCGGTACCGGTATCCCGCACGGTGAGCACCGCGCGATCGCCCTGCCGGTGGAGCGCCACCTCGATCTCCCCCTCGAAGGTGAACTTGAGCGCGTTCGAGAGGAGGTTGAGGACGATCTTCTCCCACATGTCGCGGTCGACGTGGACCGGCTCGTCCAAGGCCTCGATGTCGAGCGTATACCGCAGGCCGGCGCTCTCGATGGCGGAGTGGAAGGCGCTGGCGAGGTCCCGCGTCAGCGCCGCGAGGTCGGCCGGCTCGTAGGAGGCCTGGATGCGGCCGGCTTCGAGGCGGGAGAAGTCGAGGAGGGTGTTGACCAGCTTGAGCAGGCGCAGGGCGTTGCGGTGCACGAGCTCCCAGCGCCCGTCGTGCCCGGCCTCGCGAAGGGCGTCCTCGGCGGGGCCCAGGATCAGCGTCAGGGGCGTGCGCAGCTCGTGGCTGACGTTGCTGAAGAAGGCGGTCTTGGCGCGGTCGATCTCCGCCAGGGCCTCGGCGCGGGCCCGGGCCTCGGCGAGGGCGCGGGCGTTGGAGATCGCGGTGGCGATCTGGCCGGCGGCGAGCGCGAAGAAGCCACGGTA
>JAICSG010000026.1 GCA_025937035.1 Thermoanaerobaculia bacterium
CACGCCGTCGTCCGCCGAGAGATAGAGGATGCCGCCGGCCGCCTGAGGCGACGGATTCGATTCGGTGACGCCGGGGTTGAGGTCCACCACCATCGCCGTGCCGTCGGCGGTGCCGTCGCTCTTCCAGAGCTCGCGGCCGTGCACGCCGTCGTCGGCGCTGAAGTAGAGGGCGCCGTTCCAGACGGTCAGATTGCGCGGCCAGCTCCAGCAGACTCCCGGGCAGATGTCCTTCACCAGGACCGTGCCGGCGGCGGTGCCGTCGCTCTTCCAGAGCTCGACGCCATGGATCCCATCGTCCTGGAGGAAGAACACCGTCGTCCCCAGCACGGCGAAACCCTGGGTGAAGAGGGGATCGGTGAAATCCTCCAGGGTCGTGTTGAGGTCCACGACCTGATGGGCCGGCTGGGCCAGCGCGGGGAGCGCAAGCAACAGGCAGAGCAACGCGACGGCGGATGGACGCATGGCGTCTCCTTCGAGAAGAAGTGCTGGCCGAGACCTCTTTACGACTGTATGACTAGCGTAGTACACCGGGGAAAGAGCGTCAAGCGCTGGGCGGACGGCCCCGGGATGGGGGCCGTCTCCAACTGCATGGGATCGCGCTGGATTCAGGGCAAGGGGAGATGGAACGCCGCGGCCAGGAAGACCGCCATCTCGCCGCGGGTGATGGGCTGGTCGGGGCAGTAGTTGCCGCCGCCACAGCCGCTGGTGACGCCGTCCGCCGCGAGCTGCTCGATGAAGCGGGCCGCCCAGTAACCGGACGGCACGTCGCCGAAGCGGGCTCCCGTGGCCGGCGGGGGATTCTCGCCCCGGGCGAGGGTGAGCAGCACGGCCATCTCGGCCCGCGTCAGCAGGTTGTTGGGACAGTAGAGATTGGCCGCGCAGCCGCCCACCACCCCCTCGCGGGCCAGCTCCTCGATCCAGGGACCCGCCCAATAGCCGGGCGGCACGTCGTCGAAGCGGGTCCCCGTGGCCGGCGGCGGCGCCGTGCCGCGGGCGGTGAGGACGAAGATGGCCATCTGGGCCCGGTTGACGTAGGCGCCGGGGCAGAAATCGCCGCTTCCACAGCCGCCGGTGACCCCATTGGCGACGAGCGACTCGATGAACCGCCAGGCCCAGAAGGTGGAGGGGACGTCCGTGAAGGTGGGATCGAGGGCGAGGCGGGGGACGGTCCAGAGCTCGGCCCCGGTGGTGCCGTCGTCGGCCACGAAGAAGGCCTTGGAGGCACCGATGGTATAGCCCAGGGGCCCGGAGGAGGCCGCGCCCGGCGCGATGTCCTGGAGCATGAAGGTGCCGGCGTCGGTGCCGTCGCTCACCCACGGCTCGGAGCCGTGGACGCCGTCGGTGGCGGTGAAGACCACGTGCCGGCCCACGGCGATGAGGTTGAAGGGGAGCGAGGAATCGATACCCGGCAGAAGGTCCTTGACCAGATGGGTGCCGGCGTCGGTGCCGTCGCTGGTCCAGAGCTCGAGGCCGTGGGTGCCGTCGTCGGCGGTGAAGAACAGGCGCCCCCCGGCGGTCACGAGGCCGTCGATCCCCGCGGACTGGGCTCCCGGGGCGATGTCCTTGACCAGGTGGGTGCCGGCGTCGGTGCCATCGCTCACCCACAGCTCGACGCCATGAGTGCCATCGTCGGCGGTGAAGAAGAGGAGGCCATTCAGGGGGACCGGGAAGTAGCCGATCCCCGAGGATCCGGGCCCCGGCAGGATGTCCTTGACGAGGTGGGTGCCGGCATCGGTGCCGTCGCTCACCCAGAGCTCCTCCCCGTGCGTGGAATCGGAGAGGGTGAAGAACAGGCGGTTGCCGGCCGGGGTCAGCTTGCTCAAATCGTTGGCGATGTAGGGGAATGACCCCTGGAAGGTCTTCACCGGCACGGTCCCCGCGCTGGTGCCGTCCGTCCGCCAGAGCATCGGGGAGCCGTCGCTGGTGTCCCAGGAAGGGAAGTACAGGTCGTTGCCCACGTTCACCCTGGGGCTGAAGACCGGATGGTTGCCCTGCAGGATGGAGAACGTGCCGGGGCCCGTGCCGTCCGTCCGCCAGGTCTGGCCGTCGCTCCCCGTGAAGATGAGCGCGGAGCCCGCCGATCCTGTGAAGCTCGGGGTCCCGGCGATCTGGGTGACGGGGACGGCGGCCGTCCCCGCGGCCGTGCCGTCGGTCTTCCAGATGTCGTAAAGCCCGGAGCCGGCGTAGACCGCGAAGAAGATTTGATTGCTCGCCCCCTGTACGGGGAAGGTGGAGGCGCCGGAGACGCCCAGATCGGTGACGGAGCCGTCCGCGTCCATCCGCCAGGCTCCGCCATCGACGTAGACCCGGGAGCTCCCCAGAGGGACGGGGCGGGCGAGGGAGGCCGGGCTCACGGGGATCGAGGCCGGCTGCGTGCCGGCCGCGGAGCCGTCCGTGTGCCAGACCTGGAGGCCGGAAACCCCGTCGTCGGCGCTGAAGAAGAGCCCGCCGCCGAGCGGGGACAGGAAGTCTTCGAGAGTCGGCGTGTACAGGGGGCGGAACGACGACGTCCGGACCGGCGCCTGGATCTGGACCGTGCCGGTCTGCGTGCCGTCGGTCTTCCAGAAGGGGCCGCCGGTCTGGCTCGCCAGGCAGGCGTAAAAATAGAGCTCGCCGTTGACTTCCATGCTCGGCGGGTTCGGGTAGCTGAAACAGGAGCTCGGGCCCAGGGACGTGACCTGGACCGTGCCGGCCTGCGTGCCGTTCGTCGTCCAGAGGCTGAGATTGCCGGTGTTCCCCCCGGCCAGGACGATCGCCACATTCCCCAGGCTGCTGACCGAAAGTGTCTGGCTGACGTTCAGCGACTGCGTGCCGGCGGCGGTCCCGTCGCTCGTCCAGAGGATGCTGAAGGGTCCGGTGGCGAAATAAAGGCGGTTGCCGGCGCGCGTCATTTTCGGATTCGAGAAGAGGGAGCTTGCCGTGGCGATGCTGGCGACCTGGGAGGTGCCCGCCGAGGTCCCGTCCGTGCTCCAGAGCCCGCCGCTGCCGTTCGTGGTGGCGGTGAAGTAGACCTGGCCGCCCAGAGAGACGAAGCCCTCGGGGCTGGAATCGGCGCTGCCGGGGTTGAGGTCCTGGACCAGGACCGTGCCCGCGTCGGTGCCGTCGGTCCGCCAGAGCTCGACGCCATGGGTGCCGTCGTTGGCCGCGAAGAGGAAGCTGCCATCCGGCAGGGCGGAGACGACCGTGCTCGCGTTGTAGCCCAGGGACGAGCCGGAGCCCGGATTGAGATCGCGGATCAGGTGCGTGCCCACCGCCGTGCCGTCGCTGATCCAGGGCTCGAGGCCGTGGACGCCGTCGTCGCCGGCGAACAGCAGCCTCCCGCCGCCGGACGCCATCGGAAGGATCGTTCCGTTCTTGGGGGAGATCTGGGCGACGAGCTGCGTCCCCGCCCGGGTGCCGTCGGTCGACCACAGCCCGGACCCGAGAAGCGGATCTTTGCTGGGAAACAGGACCTTGCCGCCGAGGACCGCCATCCCGAAACCGGCGTCGGCGTACCCCGAGACGCTCCCCGGAACGAAGTCGCGGATCAGGTAGGTGCCCGCGTCGGTGCCGTCGCTACGCCAGAGCTCATCGCCGTGGACGCCGTCGTTCGCCTCGAAGAGAACGAGATCGCCGAGGGTGGTGAGCTTGATCAGGGACGACGAGCAGGGGCCCGGGCAGATGTCCTTGACCCGCGTGGCGGCGCCGGTGGTGGTGTCGAGCTTCCAGAGCTCGTTGCCGCTGCCGCCGTCGTCGGCCGTGAAGAAGAGGTTGATGCCGGCCAGGACCGGCGTCGGCATGTAGCCGAAGCCGAGGGCGTGGGGGCTCGTGGTGTTGAGGTCCTTCACCAGGTGCGCGAGCTGCGCGTGAGTCACCCTCCCATCCAGGAGCACCGAGATCAGAAAGCCGAGAGCGAGACACGGGACGCGGAGCTTGCAGCGCACGAGAGCCCTCCCAAAAGCGAGGCGGCCCCGGAGAGGAGCCGCCTGAGAATCTATTTCCAACGAATACGATTTTCGTGGTAAGAGCTCGTCATGGCAAGGGCAGATGGAACGCCGTGGCCAGGAAGACCGCCATCTCGCCGCGGGTGACGGCCAAGTCGGGGCAGTAGTTGCCGCCGCCGCAGCCGGTGGTGACGCCGTCCGCCGCGAGCTGCTCGATGAAGCGGGCCGCCCAGTAGTCGGCCGGCACGTCGGCGAAGCGGGCTCCCGTGGCCGGCGGCGGAGTCTCGCCCCGGGCGAGGGTGAGCAGCACCGCCATCTCGGCCCGGGTCAGCAGGTTGTTCGGACAGTAGAGATTGGCCGCGCAGCCGCTCACCACCCCCTCGCGCGCCAGCTCCTCGATCCAGGGGCCTGCCCAGTAGCCGGGGGGCACGTCGTCGAAGCGGGTCCCCGTGGCCGGCGGCGGTGTCGTGCCGCGGGCGGTGAGGACGAAGATGGCCATCTGGGCCCGGTTGATATAGGAGCCGGGGCAGAAATTGCCGCCGCCGCAGCCGCCGGTGACCCCGCTCGCCACGAGCGCCTCGACGAACCTCCAGGCCCAGAAATTCGGCGGCACGTCGGCGAAGGTGCCGGTCACGTTGAGCTTGGGGATGGCCCAGAGCTCGGAGCCGGTGGTGTTGTCGTTCGCCGTGAAATAGAGCCTGGACCCGGAGACCGTGAAGCCCAGGGGGTTGGAGGAGAGGGGGCCGGGCGCGATGTCCGCGAGCCGGAACGTGCCGGCGTCGGTGCCGTCACTGCGCCAGGCCTCGACGCCGTACGCCGGGTCGAACGCGGAGAAGACCACCACGGAGCCCACGGCGGCCGGTCTGAAGGGGGACGAGGAGCCCGCGCCCGGCACGATGTCCTTCACCAGGTGCGTGCCGGCCGCGGTGCCGTCGCTCACCCAGAGCTCGAAGCCGTGGACGCCGTCGTCGGCGGTGAAGAAGACCCGGTTGCCGGCGACCGTCAGGCCGGAGATCCGGGAGCTGGCGGGGCCGGGGTTGATGTCTTTCACCAGCACCGTGCCGGCGTTGGTGCCGTCGCTCCGCCACAGCTCCTGGTCTTGCCCGTCGCCGCCTCCCACGAAGAGGAGAGTGCCGTCCGGAAGCGCGGCGAACGGCTCGTTGGTGGCGATGGGGACCGTACTGACCTGGACGGTGCCGGCCGCCGTGCCGTCACTCTTCCAAAGGGTGTAGCGGAAGAGGGCGGGCTGGAAGGCGCTGAAGAAGAGGGCGCCGTTGGCGTCCGTCAGCGGGATGGAAGTCGTCAGCCCG
Source organism: Thermoanaerobaculia bacterium (assembly GCA_025937035.1). Classification (GTDB taxonomy): domain Bacteria; phylum Acidobacteriota; class Thermoanaerobaculia; order Multivoradales; family UBA5704; genus DATARR01. Next base: position 5,234 of record JAICSG010000026.1, read on the forward strand.
GTCCCGATCACCGAGGTTCCGGCTGCCGTGCCGTCCGACACCCAGAGGTCGAAGCTCGTGCCGTTGAAGAGAGAGTAGAAGACCTTCCCGCCCGAAGGCACCGGGCTGCCGCCGGGGATCGGCGAGCTGTGGGTCGCCACCAGGACGGTCCCCGCCGCGGTGCCGTCGGTCTTCCACAGCCCCGCGGGATCGCTGTCCGGCTGGGAGAGGAAGAAGAGCTCGTTGCCCAGGGGCTTGGTCGCGAAGACCAGCACGGAGCTGCCGGGCACGATGCTGGTGCCGGCCGTGGTGCCGTCGCTCAGGCCCAACCGTCTGTGGAATTCGGTGAAGGCCAGATGGCCGTTGACGGTATTGAGGTACCTGGGAAGAGAGCTCCCGCCCAGGTCGGACACCTGCGACGTGCCCGCGGCGGTGCCGTCGCTCCGCCACAGCTCGTAGTTGCTGATGCCGTCGGTCGCCTGGAAGAAGAGATTCCCGTTGAGATCGGCGAGGAGGCCCGGATCCAGATTCCCATTGAAGGCGGCAAAGGACGAGGTCGCGACCGGGACGTCCAGGATCTTGTACGAGCCGGCCATGGTGCCGTCCGTGACCCAGAAGGACGGGGCGAAGTCGCCCCGGAAGAACAGCCGGCCGCCCGCCACGCCATGGTTGTCAACCCCCTGCGAGAAGACGTCCACGTAGGGCCAGGAGCCGGACGCCGGCGCCAGCGGCTGGGTGCCGGCGTCGGTGCCGTCGCTCGTCCAGAAGCTCCCCAAGCCCCCTACGACCGTGGCCGAATAGAAGACCAGGCGTCCTCCGATCGCGGTGAATTCGTATCCCCCGGCCGTGGGAGGCAGGCCGCCCGCGGATCCCGGGACCAGATCCTTGACCATGCGGGTCCCCGCCGTGGTGCCGTCGGTCGCCCACAGCTCGGCTCCGTGGGTGCCGTCATCGGCGCGGAAGAACGCCAGGCTGCCCACCGCCGTGATCTCCCGCGGGTCCGAGCCGGAGCCGCCGGGCTGGACGTCCAGCAGCAGCCCGGTCCCCGCCGCGGTGCCGTCCGTGCTCCAGAGCTCGCTGCCGTGGGCGGGATCGGTGGCGTTGAAGAGGACCTTGCCGTTGAAGACCGTGAGCCCGAGCGGCGAGGAGCCGGACGAGCCGGGCGTGATGTCCTTGATCTGGAAGGTCCCGGCCGCGGTGCCGTCGGTCCGCCAGATCTCGGGCCCATGGCTGCCGTCGTCCCCCACGAAGACGAAGCCTCCCCAGGGAGCGACCACGGCCTCCTGGCCGGTCGGCCCCACGTTGTTGAAACGAATGGGGCTGCCCGCGCCGGGATTGACCTCGGACAGCCGATGGGTGCCGGCGTTGGTGCCGTCGGTCACCCAGGGCTCCCAGGTCGTGAGGGAGTCTTGCGCCGCGAACAGGACCTGTCCGTGGTCCACGGCCAGGAACCGGGGAGGGAAGAAAGGGATGAAACCGCGGGCGGCGTTCCCCACCGCGTGCGTCCCGCCCGGCGTCCCGTCCGTGACCCAGAGCTCCAGGACGTCGTCGGCGGCGAGGACGGTGAAGAGGAGCTTGCCTCCGGCATCCACCATCGTGGGGCTCAGGAAGTCCGCGAAGCTCTGCACTCCGCTGAGGTCCCCCTTCACCAGCGACGTCCCTCCAGGCGTGCCGTCGCTCTTCCACAGGCCCGGACCCTGCGGGCCCTGGGCGACGAAGAAGAGCAGGCCGTTCGAGCTGGTGAGGGTGCGCGGGAGCGAGGTACAGGCGCCGGGGCAGATGTCCTTCAGCAGGAAGGTACCGGCCGGGGTGCCGTCGGTCCGCCAGATCTCGGTGCCGTGGGTTCCGTCGCTGGCCGCGTAATAGAACAGGGAGCCCACCCCCTCGCTCTCCGCGGCGGTCTCCTCGACCCGCGGCGCAGGGGTGTCGGGGTTGATGTCCTTCACCAGGTAGGCGGGCGCCTGGCCCAGGGACGGCAGGCCGGCGAGAAGGCCGAGAATCGCGAGCGAGCACACACGGCGGAGATCCATGGAAGATCCTCCAGAGAGAGCGGTCGATTGTCTGTATCCGTAGATGCGATTTTCCCGGATAGATTCCGTCATGGCAAGGGCGGATGGAACGCCGTGCCAGGAAGACCGCCATCTCGCCGCGGGTGATCCCCCTCAGCTCCGGCTCCGGTGCAGCGCCGCCCCGATCCCCACCGCGAAGAGGACGGCCCAGACCGGCCAGGGGCCGTGGGCGCCGGCGAGGATGGCGCCGGCCACCATGCAGAAGCCGCCGAAGAGGGTGCCGCGCAGGCCGGCGAGGGGGTTCTCGGGGCGCCGGGTGGCCTGCTCCAGGAGCCGCAACCCCTCGGTGATCAGGCTGGGCGCCTTGGCGACCGCCTCCAGGAGATCCGGACCGGCCCGCATCACCTGCTGGATCAGGTTCTGCGGGCTGAACTGATTGCGGAAGATGGTGTTCGCGTGCGCCCGGGAGACCGCCGCCACGTCCAGGCCCGGCTTGAGGATCTGGCCCACCCCCTCGAAGGTCACCAGCGCCTTCACCATCAACACCATCTCGACCGGGAAGTAGAGGCGGTGCTGGGCGCCGAGGTTGACCGAGCGCATGATGAGCTGCGCCAGCGAGAAGTCCCGGAAGCTCCCGGCGCGGTTGAAGCGCAGCAGGATCTCCGTGACCTCGCGGCGGAAGCCGTTGACGTCCGCGCCCGGGCCGGGGATGGCGATCGCCGCCAGATAGCGCGCCGCCCCCTCGGCGTCCCCCATCACCAGCGTGTAGTAGTAGTAGAGGAAGGTCCGCCGCAGGTCGCTCTCGAAGCGCCCCACCATGCCGAGGTCGATGAACCCGAGCCGGGGCCCGGGGAGGATCAGCAGGTTTCCCGGGTGCAGGTCGGCGTGGAAGAAGCCGTCCTTGAACAGCATGCGGATGATGCTCGCCGCCCCCAGGTCCACCAGCCGGTCGCGGTCCTCGTCGGAGAGGGTCTGCGTCTCGGGAGCGCCCGGCTTGTACCCCGCGAGGAACTCCATGCAGAGCACGCCGCGGCTGCTGTATTGCCGGTAGATCTTGGGGAAGACCACCCCTGGCAGGTCGTGGAAGTTGGCCGCGAACGACTCCGCGTTGTCCGCCTCCCGCCGCAGATCGACCTCGCGGCGGGTGTACTCCACGAACTCCCGGATGAGCTGGGACGGCCGGTAGCGGGGGAGGAAGAGCTGGAGCATGGCCCCCAGCAGGCGCAGCAGGACGGCGTCGCGGGTCAGCGTCTCGCGGATACCCGGCTTGACCACCTTGATGATCACCGAATCCCCCTCGTGCGTGGTCGCCCGGTGGATCTGGGCGATCGAGGCCGAGCCGGTGGGGATGGGATCGACCCAGGAATACATGTCGCCGACCGGCCGGCCGACGTCCGCCTCGATCATCCGCAGATAGCGCTCGAAGGGGACGACCGGCAGGCGGTCGAGCAGGTTCTTGAGCTCGTCGGTGATCGAGGCCGGCAGGATGTCCTGGCGCAGGGCGAGCACCTGGCCCAGCTTGATGTAGGTGGGGCCCAGGATCTCCAGCCGCCGCCGGAGCTGCACCGGGAACGGCCGGCCGGCGATCTGCTTGTCGAGGAACGGGCGGACGAGCGCCGCCAGCAGCCGCTCCAGCCAGAAAAGAAGCCGGAACCGCCGTCCCGAGCCGAAGGCCTGACCCTCCCGCGCATGCGCCACCAGGGCGCCGAAGGCGAGGGCGATCAGATGCCGCTGGGTGGTGATGAACCGCCGGACCAGCCCCTGCGGAGGCACGTCCGGCAGCATCTCGAACCCGGGAATGGCGCCCGCCGGTCCCGAGGCCTCGGGCGGCACCGGAGCGGGAACCGGCGCCGGAACCGGCAGGGCCGGAACGTGCTCGGCGGCGGCTGGGCGGGGCTCCACCATTCTGGAGAGTGTACCGAGAAAAGGACTTACACGGACAAACACCAACCCACACGGACGGACACCGGCTTGCTCCGCCGTCCGTGTTTCGTCCGTGTCAGTCCGTGCCCGTCCGTGTTCTTCCTCCCCTTACCGGTTCCGCCCGTACTGCTCGTGGCTCGAAACCCAGTCGAGCGAGGAGATCGCCGAGGCCAGCGAGATCTCCCCGGCGAGCACCACCCCGGCGATGATCTCGGCCAGCTTGTTGACCTTGCCGCGGCCGGTGCAGCCGAGGAGCTCCAGGCACTCGCGCTGCGTGGCGAGGCCGGTGCCGCCGCCGTGGGTGGCCACGATCAGTGAGGGGATGGTGATCGAGATGTAGAGATCCCGCTCCGGGGTGACCTCGGTGTAGACGATCCCCGCCGAGGACTCCGAGACGTTCGCCACGTCCTGGCCGGTGGCGATGAACATCGCCGTGATGCCGTTGGGCGAATGGCAGCCGTTGTTGTTGGCGCCCGAGATGAAGGCCCCCACGTTGGCGATCCCCGCGTGGTAGTTGAGGGTCTCGGGGTCTACCCGCATGTTCTGGATCAGCACGTCGCGCGGGATCGTGGCCTCGGCGGTGACCCGCTTGCCGCGGGTGCGCATGACGTTGATCTGGGACGACTTCTTGTCGGTGGCGAAGTTCGACTCCAGATAGAAGTGCACGATCTTGGGGTGGTTCTCCAGGATCCACGAGCAGGCCGCGAAGGTGGCGCGCCCCACCATGTTCTGGCCGGCGGCGTCGCCGGTGGTGTAGTTGAAGCGCAGGAAGACCAGCTTGTTCGAGAGATAGCGGTCGATGTAGATCAGCTTGGCCACGCTGGAGGTCGCCTCGGCCTCCTCGCGGATCTTGCCCAGGTTCTCGTCCACCCAGGTCACGAAGTCGCGGGCGTGGCGGGCGTTCTCGAAGACGAACACCGGCGCCCGCTGCATACTGTCGCCCACCACGGTGCACATCACGCCTCCCGAGAGGTTCAGCACCTTGATGCCCCGGTTGTAGGAGGCCACGAGGGTCCCCTCGGTGGTGGCCAGGGGGACCAGGAACTCGCCCTGGGCGTGCTCGCCGTTGATCTTGATCGGCCCGGCGAAGCCGATGGGGACCTGGGCCACGCCGGTGAAGTTCTCGATGTTGCCGCGGGTGGCGGCGGGATCGAAGGAGAACTTGTCGATGTGCTCCAGCTTGTGGCCGGTGTACTCCTCCACGAACCTCTGGCGCGCCTTGACCATCTCCGGGGTCTGGTCGTTCTCCTTGTCGTGGGGAACGGTGGTGCGCTTGACCCGCTCGGCGATCGAGTCCTTGACCTTGAAGGAGAGGGAGCCGAAGGGGGTGGTCTCGAAGTCGAGGGCGATCTCGTGCTGCCCCTTGTCGAGTTGGTCGCCGCGGGCGTGGATGTTGACCACCTTGGCGAGCGGGAAGGCGATGGCCGAGGTGGGGCTCACCCCGCTGGCGGCCACCCGGTCGCCGTTCATCTCCAGGGTCAGCCGGTCGAGCGGCACCGCCCTGCCGTCGATCTTGACCTCCCGGAGGCGGGTCAGGGTGGCGTTGGACAGCCGGTTCTTGAGGCTGAACCGGACGCCGTCCTCGACGTTCTCGAGGCTGCCGAGGGTATACATCTGCTTCAGGACGAGACCGGGTATCAACATGAGGGGCTCCTCAGAGGTCTTTTTGTTGGGATCGAGGATCTTAGCGCGGAAGGGGGATTAAGGACAGTCTCCGCCGGGTTATCCTTGAGGAGAGGATCCTCGACATGGCCCGTATTCCGCTTCACCCGAAACGCCCCGAGCTGATCTGCTGGGGATGCGACAAGTACTGCCCCGCGAACGATCTCCGCTGCGGCAACGGAACCATCCGCACGCCCCATCCGGTGGAGCTGCTGGGGGACGACTGGCTGGAGGAGTGGGAGCGGGAGCACACCGAGGGGCCCGATCCTTCGGCGGAGCTGTGAGCGAATCCGGTCCCGCCCGGCGATGAATCGCCGGGCTACCATTCAACCGAAAAGCCGGCTGAAGCCGGCTCCAAGAAAGAGAGCGATCTCCGGGAGCCGGCTTCAGCCGGCTTTTCGGTTGAGACGTAGCCCGGGCATTGATGCCCGGGCGGCCTGTCCCCCTCCCGCCGCCCCCCAAACACCTACCACAATGGGAGCGCGTCGTGCGCTGCCGCTCATGAGGAGGTACGTATGCGCAAGAAGCTCATCGCCCTGTCCTTCGCCCTCGCCGCTTCGGCGGCCGCTCTCGGCCTCTTCTCGCCCAAGCCGGCCGAGGCGGCCTGCCGCGGCACCCTCATCTGCTGCCCCGGCCAGCCCTGCTTCTGCTGCGCCAACCCCTGCTTCGTCGTCTGTTGACCCTAGCCTGGAGGCTCTCTCCCCGCCCGGGCGTTGCCGCCCGGGCGGGACCGGTGTATCCTTCCCACACCTTCGGCGTCTACGAAAATCATGGGGAGGGTCGCGCGGTGAATCTGTTCCCCGTCTTGTTCGCGGTCTACTGGTCCTCTGTGCTCGCCTGGTATCTCATGGCCTCGCGCCTCTGCGTGGCCCTCAGCCGGCGGCATCCGCTGCTCTACGACACCCTGGGCCGGCCGGCCGTCTCGGGGCGGAGCGACCTGCGGGGGGACCTCGCCCTGATGCGTTTCCTGCTCGGCCGCCGCGACCGCTTCCTGGGGGACCGCCGCCTGGGAAAGCTGTGCGGCGCCATGCGGGCCTTCCTCTGCGCCTACGTGATCTTCTTCCTCGCGCTGCCCGGCCTGATCCTGCTCTGACAGCGGCGGGGACGCCTCACTTCAGCCTTTGCCGCTTGCGCTTGTTCGCGGGGTTGGCGTAGTACGTGCGGTCGACCTTGTTCTTGCTCTTGACGAAGTCGATCTCCTGGGTCAGATCGGGCGTCCGCGAGAAGTCGGCGGTCATGCTGAAATGCGATTCCTCCGAGGGACGGTAATCGTCCGACGCCTTGTAGGTCGTCTGCTTCCACGCGAAGGAGACCAAGGGGGGCATGTAGTAGTTTTGAAAGGTTTTGGCGCGATTGGTGTCGACCTCGCTCTCGGTCGGGTAATTGCCGCCGGTGGATTCGCGGGTGAGCAGGTTGCACTCGGGGCAGTGGGGTTTGTCACAGCCCATTGAGACGAGCGTGTATCCCCGGGACTTCAGGTACGCCATCATCTCCCCTTCGGCGTGCGCCTGGTTGGTGTAGACGACGTGGTAGCACAAGTCGTGAGCCTTTTCCCGGCAAGCGACATACAACGTGTTCTCCAGGTTGCTGAAGCAGAACTTCTTGAGCGCTCCGAATTGCGTGCGGGCCAGCGCGCAGACCACGGTGAAGGCGGAGGCGCGATCCCCAAGATCCGCCGCGTCATGGATATCCTGGGCGTCCTGCTGGAGGCTCGGGAAATCCTTCGGGCTGCGAACCGTATTGTCGATGTTGAGCTCCCGGATGTTCTTCTGCGTGTGCCACTTCGTGGCATTGAGCAGCTTCACCGTCTGGGTCTTGTAGCCCCCCTTCCTGGCCTGCGGATGATCGTACTCGGTGCCCAGCAGATCTTTGAAATCGTCATCGAGGTCGTCCTCGGAATCGGAATACCCGTCATCCCGGAACGGGTAGTCGGAGAGCGCCTCGAATTTCCTTTTCGTGGATGGAGGAGGGGTGACGGTCGTGGTGGTGGTGACGGTCTTCGGCGTCTTTCCGGCCTTCTTGACGGTCTTCTTCTTCTTTTTCGCCGGACGGTCGACGTCTTTGGCCCGGATGTTCTTGCCGAGCCCCTGGAACTGGAGCCAGCCACCCTGTTTCCTGTTGAGCCTGCGAACGTGGCCGTCCACGATGTAATCCTTGCCCTCTTCGAGATCGTCATAGAGCATCGCCTGGATGACGGAGAGATGGCGGCTCCAGGGGGCCGCCGCGCGCTGGATCGTCGACTCGGCCCGGGGAGCCGCCGGCGCCGGGGCGGCCGTCCGCAACGAAAGCCTCTGGGCCTCCGCCTCCAGCCCCGGATCCTGCACCAGGGCCACACCGGAGCCGAACGGGTTCCTGACCCGTCCCGCCCGTTGCTGGATGACGTGGACGAGCTCGTGAGCGATGAGCATGCGGCCCTGCACGGTGGAGGGCTGAAACTGGCCGGGAGCGAAATGGATCTGGGGACCGCAGGTGAACGCCAGCGCCCCCAGAGCCGACACGTGGGGGCCGACGTGCACCCGGACGTCCGCGAAATCGGCTCCCAGAGCTGTCTCCATCTGGTGGCGCAGGGGCGCGGACAGCGGTTGACCCGGCGCATGGCCCGGACCGAGCGCACCGGAAGGCAGAGCGAAGGAGTGTGGAGAATGCGCGGGGCCGGAAGGCTGGATGGGCGGGTGTGGAGAGGGCGCGACCGACCGCTGGACCGCCGGAGCATGCCGGCCCAGCGCCGTGGCCACGTGAGGCGCCAGCGGACGGGCGGCCGCGGCGGGGTGCGCCTGGACGGATCGCGGCGCCGCCGGGAGGGCGGGGCGGCCCCCCGGAAAGAACCCCTGCACGACCAGAGCTCGTCCGTTCACTGAGCTCGTACTATAACCGAGCCGGAGCGGGCTCCCGAGGCCGGCGTGGCGGCCGGCTCAGCGCGTCCCCCGCCAGCACTGGCGCCACGGCATCTCCCTCGACCACCGCCGCCCGCGCCTGCTCCGGCAGGTGCCGCAGCTCCCGCGTGCCGCCCTTGGGCGGGATGTGGCTCATGGCGTGCTCGGCCATGGCGGTGATGGTCAGGCTGGGATTTACCCCCAGGTTCGAGGGGATCATCGATCCGTCCACCACGTAGAGATTCTCGTAGCCGAAGACCCGGTTGCGGGCGTCGATCACGCCGTCCGCCGGCGAGGTGCCCATGGAGGCGCCGCCCAGGATGTGGGCCGTGGTGGGGACGTTCAGCACCACCTCGTTGATCGAGCTCGACGGATAGGCGTGGGTCGTCGCCGCGATGTGGCGGGCCGCCTCGTTGGCGACCGGGAGGTAGGCCGGGATCGCCGGCTGCCCCGGATCGCGGCGGCTGGTGAGCGTCTTCCTGAACGGCCAGAGCCAGCGCCGCTCGCGCACCAGCCGGAAGGCGCTGTCCACGTTCTGCATCACCAGCACGATCGTCGAGCGCTTCGCCCAGCCCACCGGGTTGAACGTGCGCAGGAAGTCGACCGGATGGCGCAGGCAGGTGCCCAGCCACTTGAGCGGCCGGGTGAGGCGGGTGCCGTCGTCGACCAGCAGGGTGCCCAGGAAGCTCATGACGTCCGACTTCTCGGGATAGCGCACCACCTCGATCGTGGTGTCCGGATCGGGGTGGAAGCTGCTGGCGATGGCGATCCCCTTGGAGTAGTCGGACTCCTTGTCCCGCGAGGTGGCGCCGCAGATGATCTCGCTGTTGGTGCGCACGTAGCCGCCGAGAGCGGGGGAGAGGCGGGTGAGCCTCCCCTCGTCGCGGCACTTGAGGAGCAGATTGGTCGTCCCCAGCGCCCCCGCCGAGAGGACCACGCCGCGCGCCCGGATCGTCTTCCTGCCTTTGAGGATCTTGCGGGTCGAGCCGCGGGTGTGGATGCGCCAGCCCCCCTGGCCGTCCTCCTCCAGGCCG
>JAICSG010000519.1 GCA_025937035.1 Thermoanaerobaculia bacterium
CCCGGCGCTGCTGCGCCTCCCCCTGGACCGGCCGCGGCCGGCGGTCCAGCGCTTCCGGGGCGCGCGCGTGGACGCCTGGCTGCCGCCGGAGCTGGGCTCGGCGTTGCGCGAGGCCGGACAGCGGCAGGGGGCCACCCTGTTCATGGTCCTGCTGGCCGTCTTCGCCGTCCTGTTGCGGCGCCACACGGGGGAGGACGACCTCGTCGTCGGCACCCCCTCGGCCAACCGCGACCGCGCCGAGCTCGAAGGCTTGATCGGCTTCTTCGTGAACACCCTGGTGCTGCGCGCGGACCTCTCCGGCGACCCCTCGTTCGCGGAGCTGCTGCAACGAGCGCGGGAGACGGCGCTGGGAGCGTACGCGCACCAGGACCTGCCGTTCGAGAAGCTGGTGGCGGAGCTGCAGCCGGAGCGCAGCCTCTCCTACTCGCCGCTGTTCCAGATCATGCTGGCCCTGCAGAACGCGTCCCCCGTGGCGCTGGAGCTGCCGGGCCTGATCCTGCGGGACGAGCAGACCCCGCAGGAGATCTCGAAGCTCGACCTCACCCTGACCGTCAACGAGACGCCCGCGGGCCTGCTCTGCCAGTGGCGGTACAACAGCGAGCTGTTCGACCGCGGCACGGTGGAGCGCCTGGCGGACCGCCTGCGGATCCTGGCGGTGGGGATCGCCGCGGACCCCGGCCGGCCGGTCTTGGAGCTGCCGATGGTCGCCGTGGCGGAGCGCCGGCAGCTCCTCGTGGAGTGGAGCCGGGGCGAGACCGTCGAGACCGGCTCGCGCGGCCTGCACGGGATGGTCGAGGAGGCCGCGGCGCGGCGGCCGGAGGCTCCGGCCCTCCTCTTCGACGGTGGCGAGCTGAGCTATGGCGAGCTCAACGCCCGGGCCAACCGGCTGGCCCGCCGCCTGCGGCGCCTGGGGGTCGGCCCCGAGGCGCTGGTCGGCGTCTGCGCCGAGCGCTCGCCGGAGATGGTGGTGGGGCTGATCGCCGTGCTCAAGGCGGGCGGCGCCTACGTGCCGCTCGATCCGGCCTATCCGCGCGAGCGCCTGGCCTGGCTGCTCGACGACTCCGGGATCCGCGTGCTGCTGACCCGGGAGCACCTGCGGGAGGTCCTGCCTCCGCACGCCGCCCAGGTCGTCCTGCTGGACGAGGAGCCCGCGGAGAGCGCCGGCGACCTCCGGCCGTTGAGCGGGCCGGAAAACCTGGCCTACGTGATCTACACCTCGGGCTCGACGGGGAGGCCGAAGGGGGTCCTGGTCTCCCATCGCGGGCTCGACAATCTGGCGCGGGCCCAGACCCGCCTGTTCGAGGTCGGACCGCACAGCCGCGTCCTGCAGTTCGCCTCGATGAGCTTCGACGCCTCGGTCTCGGAGATCGCCATGGCGTTCCACGCCGGCGCCGCGCTCTGCCTCGCCGCCCGGCGCGACCTGCTCCCCGGTCCGGAGCTGGTCGAGCTGTTGCAGCGCCACCGGATCACCACCGTCACCCTGCCCCCGTCGGCCCTGGCGGCGCTGCCGGAATCGGAGCTCCCCGATCTGCGCACCCTCGTCCTGGCGGGCGAGGCCGGCCCGGTGGAGCTCGCCCGGCGCTGGTCGGCGGGCCGGCGTCTGATCAACGCCTACGGCCCCACCGAGGCGACCGTCTGCGCCACGGAGGCGCTCTACACCGGCGGCGACCGGATGCCCATCGGCCGGCCGATTCAGAACATGGAGGCCTACGTCCTCGACGACGGCGGGCAACCGGTGCCGTCGGGCGTGCCCGGCGAGCTGCTCGTGGGCGGGATCGGGCTCGCCCGGGGCTACCGCGGCAGGCCCGGGCTGACGGCCGAGCGCTTCGTCCCCCATCCGTTCTCCACCACCCCGGGGGAGCGGCTGTATCGCACCGGAGACCTGGCGCGCTTCCTGCCGGACGCCAACCTCGAGTTCCTGGGGCGGATCGACCATCAGATCAAGGTCCGCGGCGTCCGCGTCGAGCCCGGCGAGGTCGAGGCCGCCCTGCTGGCTCAAGCCGGCGTGCGCGAGGCGGTGGCGGTGGCGCGCGAGGACGGCTCCGGGCCGGCCCGGCTGGTGGCCTACGTGACGCCCGCCGCGGGCGCCGATCTCGATCCCGCGTCCCTGCGGAGCGCCCTGGCCGCGTCGCTCCCCGAGCCGCTGGTGCCCGCGGCGGTGGTGGTCCTGGACGCCCTGCCGCTGACCCCCAACGGCAAGGTGGACCGCCGGGCCCTCCCCGCGCCGGACCGCGCGCGGTCCGGCCAGGATTACGTGCCGCCGGCGACGGGGCTCGAGCGGTTCCTCGCCGGCCTCTGGCAGGAGATCCTCGGCATCGACAGGGTCGGGCTCCACGACGACTTCTTCGCGCTGGGCGGCAACTCCGTCAGCGGCGCGATGTTCGTCAACCGCCTGCAGCGCGAGCTGGGCGAGATCGTCCACGTGGTGGTGATGTTCGACGCCCCCACCGTGGCGCAGCTCGCCTCCTGGGTGGTGGCCAACTACCCCGAGGCGGTGGTCCGGCTCTTCGGCCCGGAGGCCCTGGGGAACGCGCGCCGGGACACCTCGACGTCCCGCGTCGACGCCGCCCGGGTCGCCGGATTCCGCGCCCTCATCCCGCCGCCGCTCCCGCTCTCCGGGCCGCTGGAGAAGAACCCGCCGGCCGCCTTCGTCCTCTCGCCGCCGCGCTCGGGCTCGACGCTGCTGCGCGTCATGCTGGCGGGCAACCCGGGGCTGTTCGCGCCGCCGGAGCTGGAGCTGCTGCCGTTCGACACGCTGGCCGAGCGCCGGGCGGCGTTCCCGGGCCGCAACAGCTTCTGGCTGGAAGGGGCGACCCGCGCGGTGATGGAGGTGCGGGGGTGCGGCGCCGAGGAGGCCGAGGCCCTGCTGGAGGAGATGGAGAGCGCGGGCGGGACCACCCGCGAGCTCTACCGCCGGCTGCAGGGCCGGATTGGCGAGCGCCTGCTGGTGGACAAGACGCCGTCCTACGCCCTCGACCTGGAGGTCCTGCGGCGGGCGGAGCAGGTCTTCGCCGGGGCCCGCTACATCCACCTGCTGCGCCATCCCTACGGCATGATCCGCTCCTTCGAGGAGGCGAAGCTGGAGCAGGTCTTCTTCCGGCACCCGCATTCCCTGCCCCGGCGCGAGCTGGCCGAGCTGATCTGGCTGGTGAGCCAGCAGAACATCCTCCGCTTCCTGGCGGAGGTGCCGCCGGAGCGGCGGATGCAGGTGCGCTTCGAGGACCTGGTGGCCGCGCCGGAAGCCGTGCTGCGCGACATCTGCGACTTCCTCGAGGTGGAGTATCACCCCGACATGGCCGAGCCCTACAAGGAGAAGTCGGCCCGCATGACCGACGGCATCCACGCCTGGTCGCGCATGCTGGGCGACGTCAAGTTCCACCAGCACGCGGAAGTCGACCGGGCGGCGGCGGAGCGGTGGCGGGAGCTGGCCGCCGAGGACTTCCTCGGCGACCTCACCTGGGAGATGGCGGAGGGCCTCGGCTACCCGCGCGAGCGGCCGCAGGCGCTGGCGCCGATCGTCCCGGCCGGCGCCGAGCCCGGCAGCTCCGGGCCCCTCTCCTTCGCCCAGGAGCGGCTCTGGGTGCTGGACCGCATGGATCCCGGCAGCCCGGCCTACAACATCCTGTCGGCCGTCCGCCTGACCGGGCGCCTCGACGTGCGCGCGCTGGCGCGGAGCCTGACGGAGATCGTCCGGCGGCACGCGGTCCTGCGCTCCGTGTTGACCGAGATCGACCGCCGGCCGGCGCAGGTTGTCGAGGCACCCCGGCCCGTGCCGCTGCCGCTGGTGGATCTGGGAGGCCTGCCGGCGGCGGCGCGCGAGAGCGAGGCCCGGCGCCTCGCCTCGGAGGTCGGCCACCGGCCTTACGACCTCGCCCGCGGCCCGATGTTGCGGAGCGTCCTGCTGCGGCTCGGCGAGGAGGAGCACGCCGCCCTCTTCGGCATGCACCACATCGCGAGCGACGGCTGGTCGATGGGCGTGCTGATCCGCGAGGTCTCGGCGCTCTA
>JAICSG010000075.1 GCA_025937035.1 Thermoanaerobaculia bacterium
CCGCCGGGCCGCCTCATAGGCGTCGTCGAACAGCTCCCCCTCCAGCTCGACGATGCCGCCGAGGCGACGGGTGTTCTCGACCTTGATCAGGGGCGTGGTGATCGGCATCAGGATGGTGGAGAGCACTCCGAGCCGGGTGGCGCTGTAGGCCACTCCCTGGGCATGGTTGCCGGCCGACGCCGCGACCACCCCCCGCTGCGCCTGCTCCGGCGACAGGGAGGCGATCTTGTTGTAGGCCCCCCGGACCTTGAAGGAGCCGGTGAGCTGAAGGTTCTCGTACTTGAGCCAGGCGTGCAGGCCGAGCTCGTCGGAGAAGGCTCTGGAGAGCTGGCAGGGGGTCTGCTGGACCACTCCGGCCAGCCGCTCCCGCGCCTGCTCGATTTCGCGCAGAGAGATCAAGGTTTCTTGCAGGTGGATCAAACGGCCGCCTCTCCTGGGGCCTGGGGCGTGCCCACAACCGGGCTTCGCCCCTGCCCCTTCTTCTTAGAGTGACGGGGCGAGGCAAAGCCGGGACGTTGGGGGATCAATCCAGATCTGTAGTGAACGCAGGCACTTGCTACTTCTGCGGGGCTCCGGCCGCGACGGCGATCTCCTGGGCGACGGTGACCGCCGCGGCGTCGGAGCTCTTCGGAGCCGCGAGGCTGGCGCGCTTGAGCAGCGCCTGGGCGAGGCTGGTGCGGACCTGGGACGCCATCCGGCCATCGAGCTGGACCGCCTTGCCGTAGGCCTCGCGGGCCGCGTCCATCTCCCCCTTGAGGGCCAGGATGGTGCCGAGCTGATCGTAGGCGCGGGCCTGGTCCTGCGGCGAGGTGTAGAGGGCGAGGGCCATGCGGGTCACGTGGAGGGCGGCGTCGTACTGCCGGGCGCCGCTGTAGGCGCGGGCGGCGCCGAGCAGGCAGTCGGGGCAGGGGCCCTGGTTGAGATCGCTGGCCCGCTCGAATTCGGCGGAAGCTTCCTTGTAATGCCCTTCCTGGACGAGACGCTCACCCCGCTGCATCGCCCTCACGGCGTCCTCCTGCACGGCGGCATCCCCGGCCCACGCGTTGGAAACCCAGAGAAAGGCGGCCAGAGCTGCGAAGAGAGAAGCGGTACGGAATCGTGGCGTCATCGTCGAGCTCCTTCTGTATCAAATCAGTAGGCGGTACGTCTCGCCCCTCGGCCCATCGTCGGGAGCGGCCCCGCCTGCCAGGACACCAGACCTACAGGGCAAAGAGCGTGCCAGCGTTCTGCGCTGCGGAGGCCGAAATCGGGCGTCAATGGCACTTCCCTTGCTTAATTCTTTATGGCAAGACGGCTCCTGCGATCCTGGAATCCCGGGGCTGTCGTCTCTTGCCTGCAACGCAATACGAGGAAAGGAGAGGAAGAAGTTATGAAGAGCAGTAACCGGATTATTACGGCCGCCACTCTGACGGGCCTCCTCGCGCTGGCGCCCGCGCTCCTCGCGCAGAGCACCTCGGGCTCGATGAGCAAGACCACCAAGACCACCAAAACCATGGCCACCTCGACCTCGATGCTGAGCGCCTCCGACAAGAAGTTCGTCATGGAAGCGGCGGTGGGCGGCATGGAAGAGGTCCAGCTCGGCCAGCTGGCTGCCCAGAAGGCTTCCGATACCGACGTCAAGAATTTCGGCCAGAAGATGGTCGACGACCACAGCAAGGCCAACGACCAGCTCAAGCAGGTCGCCTCGCAGAAGGGGATCACGGTCCCCTCGACGCTGCCGGCCAGCAAGCAGAAGGAGGTCGACCATCTGTCCAAGCTCAGCGGCGCCGCCTTCGACAAGGCCTACGTGAGCATGATGGTCAAGGACCACAAGAAGGACGTCGCCGAGTTCAAGAAGGAGTCGACGAAGGCCAAGGACTCGGACGTCAAGAGCTTCGCCTCGACCACCCTGCCGACCCTTCAGGACCACCTGAAGATGATCGAGGACATCTCCGCGAAGATGCACCCCACCAAGAGCGCCAAGAAGGGCAAGTAAGCTCGCGAGGGCGGCCCCGCGGGGCCGCCCGCTCTCTTCTCCCTCCAGTTATACAATCCCCCGCCATGATCGACGGTGCTCTGGACCGGCTCCCCCGCGCGCGGGAGGCGATCGAGGTGGGGATCCGCGAGCGGCTCCACCTCGGTGCCCAGCTCTACGTGTCGCTCGGCGGCGAGCCGGTGGCCGATGCCGCGCTGGGGGAGAACCGGCCGGGCGAGCCGCTCACCCGCGACCACCTCATGCTCTGGCTCTCCTCCACCAAGCCGGTGCCGGCGGTGGCGATCGCCCAGCTCTGGGAGCGCGGCTTGCTGGAGCTCGACGATCCGGTGGCGCTGCACATCCCCGAATTCGCGGCCAACGGCAAGGAGGGGATCACCCTCCGCCATCTCCTCACCCATACCGGCGGTATCCGGATGCTCGACACCGGCTGGCCCCACCGTTCCTGGGAGGAGATCATCGCCAGGATCTGCGCCATGAAGCCGGAGCCGCGCTGGGTGCCCGGCCAGAAGGCCGGCTATCACCAAGCATCGAGCTGGCTCATCCTGGGCGAGGTGATCCGGCGCGTGGGGGGCCTCCCCTTCTCCACCTACGTCCGCCGGGAGATCTTCGAGCCGCTGGGAATGGCCGATTCCTGGATCGGCATGCCTACCGAGCGCTACCTGGAGTATTGGGACGCGGGGCGGATCGGCGCGATGTGGAATACAGAGGGAGAGGAGCTCAAGGACCACGGCTGGGACAGCGCGGAGAGGGTGACGCGGCCCAGCCCGGGCGGCAACGGCTACGGCCCCCTGCGGGAGCTGGGGCGCTTCTACGAGATGCTGCTCGGCCGGGGGTGCTGGCGGGCCCAGCGCATCCTCCTGCCGCAGACCGTCGAGGCCTTCACCACCCCGCACCGGGTGGGGATGGTGGACGTCACCTTCAAGCACGTGCTGGACTGGGGGCTGGGCTTCATCGTGAATTCGATCCAGTACGGGGCGGAGACGGTGCCCTACGGCTACGGCCACCACGCCTCCCCCCGCACCTTCGGCCACAGCGGCTACCGCTCGTCGACCGGCTTCGCCGATCCGGAGCCGGGGCTCGCCGTGGCTCTCGCCTTCAACGGCACGCCGAGCAACGAGCGCCATGAGGTGCGGATCCGCTCGGTGCTCGACGCGGTCTACGAGGACCTGGGGCTGGCCTGACCGCTACTTCGTCGCCGCGGCCTTGCAGGCGCCCTTGTGAGCCTCACGGGCGCCGGCCGTCAGCAGCTCACACAGGTTGTCGTAGGTCTTGTTGTCGCAGCCGCAGACCTTGGCGCCGCCCTTGGGGCAGGGGCTCTTGACCTTGACGCAGGTGCCGGCGAGGTCGGCGACGTTGCACATGTTGGCGGGGTACCGGCAGGCCTGCCCCTCCGGGCACTTGAGGCCGGCGATGCCGCCGCACATCGCGCCCTTCTTGGCCGACGAGGACGAGGAAGAGGTGCCGCCGCCGTAACCCTTCGCCTTGTTGTCACCGGATGACTGCGACCACGCGGAAGTCGCCACGCCGACCAGCAGAATCAGCGCGAAGCACAGACACAGCTTGACGATCGCCTTCTGAACCATGAGCGAGCCTCCTTTTTGTGGAACCGCCACGACAACGCGGTGTTCCAAGGATAGCTCAAAAAAGCGAGGAAATCCCCTGCCAGATCCACCAGATCCCGACCAGGCGGAAAATCCAGAGCAGATTGCGCACCCCCAGCAGGAAGAAGTTGTGGACCGGGAACGGCACCTCTACAGGTGAGTGCTCGCGGGCGGCGAGGTAGCCGAACGCTGCCACGTTCACGGTGATGCCCACCACCAGCTTGAACCAGTTGGTGGCGAAGGGCACGGGGGCTGGCTGCCCCGCGGCGGAGACGGCGAGCGCCGTGAGCAGGAAGAGGAGAGGGAGGAAGATCCCCAGCCGTAGCGGCCAGCGCCAGAGGTGGAGGAAGGAGAAGAAGCGCGCCGCCGGCTCGCGGTGCCGGGCGCAGCAGCGGGCGGCGACCGTGCGGCCTCCCGCGGCGCGCAGCTCCAGCTCCACAGGCTCGCGAGGGGGCACCCGGTTGCACCAGAGGCATTTGCTCTCGCGCACCCGTTCCATGTACGGCCGGGCGATGAAGCGGTGGCCGATCATCAGCACGACCCCCGCGGCGAGGCTCACCCCCACCGGCGCCGGATGGCGGACGAAGAGGAACAGCACCACCGGGATGAACAGGAAGAGGAGGACGCCCGCCGTGTAGACGGCGAGGGGGTTGGGAGCGGCGGAAGCCGCCGGCGGAGTCGAGTCTGGAATCGCCATGAGAGGGGCGGATTATGCCACGGCCCGGAAGGAACGAGGATCTCTGGATGGCTCACGGCTTGCATTTACGGAACATATGAGATGAGCTGTGTCTTCCGTGAGGAGCATGGATGTCCGGGTTGAGAGCGACGTTTCGCGGTGGTGTGAGCAGAGGACAGACGCACGGATCGCCTTGGGAGTGGGAGGGTCTCGCGAGGGAGTTTCCAGCGGTCCGGCTCCAGGAGATCCCGGGAGATCCCGGGACCGGCGTCCCTTCCCTTCCGCTTCAGGTCGAGGAGTGGGAATCCCAAAATTTCAACTTCTACGAGATGGACGGGCGTCTCGACGCCCTGGCCGAGCGGGATTTCGGGCCCTTCGCCGTTGACGTTCTCGGGGGACCCGGGGAGCTGGCGCGGGCGGCGGGCGAGATCCTCACCCGGTGCCAGAGATGGATGGACCGCCGCAACGAGGCCTCCCGCGGCGCCCTCTTCGACCGCGTCCTCATCCAGCACCGGGGCTCCCATGATCTCGCCAAGCCGCTGGTGAGGGCCGACTACGACCATGCCCTGGACACCTGGCAGTGGGTGCTCCGGCTGGCCCCGGACGCGGACCTCGCCACGCAGCTCGCGGCCCTCTTCCACGACGTCGAGCGCCTGGCCTCCGAGGCCGACGCGCGCGTCGAGCACCACGCCGCCGACTACCAGGCCTTCAAGAACGATCACGCGGAGCGCGGGGCCGAATTGGCGGAGGCCCTTCTGGCCTGGGTGGGAGTCGATGCCGGAACGCGGGAACGGGCGGCCCGTCTGATCGCCGCGCACGAGCACCTTCCCGAGCCGGGGGATCCGGACGCGGCGGCCCTCTCCCTGCTCAACGACGCGGACGCGCTCTCCTTCTTCTCCCTCAACAGCGCCGGCTATCTCGACTACTTCGGGCCGGAGGCGACGCGGCGCAAGGTGGCCTACACCCTGCGGCGGCTGCGGCCGGAGGCCCGCCGGTATCTGGACGGCCTGCGCCTGCGCCCGGCGGTGGCCGCGGAGCTGGAGGCCCTGGCCGCATGAAGCTGGTCATCTTCGGGCTGACGATCAGCTCCTCCTGGGGCAACGGCCACGCCACCCTCTGGCGGGGGCTCTGCCGGGCGCTGGCCCGCAACGGCCACCGCGTGGTCTTCTTCGAGCGGGACGTCCCCTACTATGCCATCCACCGCGATCTCCGGGAGCTGCCCGGCACCGACCTGAGGCTCTATCCGAGCTGGGAGGAGGTCCTGCCCGCGGCCCGCCGGGAGGTGGCGGATGCCGACGCGGCCATGGTCACCTCCTACTGCCCGGACGGCGAGGCGGCCTCCGGGCTCGTCCTCGCGACCGACGGGCCGCTGGCGGTCTTCTACGATCTCGACACCCCGGTGACGCTGGACCGGCTCAAGCAAGGCGAGCAGGTCCCCTATCTCCCAGCCGAGGGCTTGAGCGGCTTCGACCTGGTGCTCTCCTACACCGGCGGCCGGGCCCTGGACGAGCTCCGGGACCGCCTCGGCGCCCGCCGGGTGGCCCCCCTCTACGGCAGCGTCGATCCGGAGGTCCACCGCCCCGCCGAGCTCAACCCCAACTTTCAGGGGGATTTCTCCTACCTGGGCACCTACGCCGCCGACCGTCAGGAGGCGCTGGAGCGGCTCTTCCTGGAGCCGGCCCGGCGGCTGCCCGGGAAGCGCTTCGTGATCGGCGGCGCCCAGTATCCGGTCGACTTCCCCTGGGGGAGCAACCTCTTCTTCGTCCGCCACCTGCCGCCGGCGGACCACCCGGCCTTCTACGCCTCCTCGCCCTTGACGCTCAACGTGACCCGCGCGGCCATGGCCGGGATGGGCTACTGCCCCTCGGGTCGGCTGTTCGAGGCGGCCGCCTGCGGCACGGCCGTGCTCTCGGACACCTGGGAGGGGCTCGACCGCTTCTTCGAGCCGGGGCGGGAGATCTTCACCGCCAGGAGCACGGAGGAGGTCTTCGAGATCCTGTCGCTCCCCCCGGAGGAGATCCGCAGGGTGGCCCGCGCCGCCCGGGAGCGGACGCTGGCCGAGCACACGGCGGAGCGGCGGGCGGCGGAGATGGTGGAGCACATGAGAGTGGGGGTGTCGGCATGAGCGTCTGGGGGATCGTGCCCGCCGCGGGCATGGGGAGCCGCATCCAGCCGCTCGCCTTCTCCAAGGAGCTCCTCCCGGTCGGCACCCGGATCGCCGATGGGACCGAGCGCCCGAAGGCGGTCTCGGAGTACCTGGTCGAGCGGATGATCCTCGCCGGCGCCACCCGCATCTGCATGACGATCTCGCCGGGCAAGTCCGATATTGTCGAGTACTACGGCGGCGGCTTCGGCCCGGCGCACGTCTGCTACGTGGTGCAGCCGGAGCCCAAGGGGCTGTGCGACGCCCTCTTCCGGGCCGTCCCCCTGATCGGGCCGGACGACCAGGTGCTGATCGGCCTGCCGGACACCGTCTGGTTCCCCGAGGACGGCCTGCGCCGGCTCCCCGCGGACGCGCTCTCCTTCCTCCTCTTCCCCGTCGATCATCCGGAATTCTTCGACGCCGTGGTGACGGGCGAGGAGGGGCGGGTGCTGGAGATCCAGGTCAAGCGGCCGGGCGCAGCCAGCTCCTGGGTCTGGGGGGCCTTCCGCATGCCCGGCCGGGTCTTTCACGACCTCCACGCCCTCTGGACCGAGCGCGAGGGGCGGGACGTGTACGTTGGCACCCTGGTGAACGAATGGCTGGCGCGGGGGGGCGAGGCCCGCGGGGTCCGCGCCGGCGAGTCCTACGTGGACGTGGGGACTCTCCACGGCTACCGCGAGGCGATTCAACTCTTGGAGCGACGCGAGGTGATGGTGTGATCGAAGCCGTGAAGCTGTGGAACGAGCCGAACAACAAGTCCCACTGGGACTTCGAGATCGACTCCGACTGGAAGCTGTTCGCCCGCATGGCCTGCCTCGCGGGGGAGGCCGTGCGGGGGGAGAACGGCTCGCTGACCCGCGTCCTGGGCGGGATCTCGCCGATCGACGCCAAGTTCGTCCTCAACATGAAGGAGCAGGGGGTGCTCGACCAGGTCGACGCCATCGCCGTGCACGGCTTCCCCCTCGACTGGAACCACTGGCAGATCCACGAATGGCCCGACCGGCTGGCCGAGATCCAGGCGCTGACCGATCTGCCGGTCTGGGTGACCGAGGTGGGGGTCTCGACCTTCGGCGCCGAGGAGGTGCAGGAATTCGGCCTCCGCCGCACCGCCGAGCTCCTCCTCGGCCGCGCCCCCCGCATCCACTGGTACAGCCTTTACGACCTGCCGCGCGCCTGGCCGGCCACCACCCGCCACCGCGAGGCCGAGGGGTCCTCCTACTACCGCCACTTCTACATGGGTATCCTGCGCGAGGACGGCACTCCCAAGCTTTCCCTCAAGCACTTCTCGGACTACACCCCCGAGATGGGCATCTGCCAGTGGTTCCATTTCGAGGACCACCGCCTGGACGACGCCGTGCGCTGGCTGCGGCGGCTCGGGGTGAAGAGGCTGCGCACCGGCCTCTCCTGGGCGGACAGCTTTCGCCCCAACGCCGACGCCTGGTTCGACCGCCAGATGAAGGCCCTCGACGAGCTCGACGTCACCCTCACCTACTGCTTCACTCCGGAGCACCGCGGCATCCAGCCGCACCATACGAGCCCCCCGCAATGTCTGGAGGAATACGCGGATTTCTGCGCCCGGATGACTCGACGCTACGCGTGAGCCCGCGCGTCCTGATCGTCGTGGCCCACCCGGACGACGAGGTGGTGGGAGCCGGCGCCCTGATCTCCCGGCTGCCGGACGTCTGGATCCTCCACGCCACGGACGGCGCCCCCCACGATCCCCGCTTCATGGCGCGGAGCTTCGCGGGGAGCCGCGAGGAGTACGCCCGGGCGCGGCGCCGGGAGCTCGAGGAGGCCCTGGCCCTGGTGGGGGTGGGGCCCGACCGCTTGCTGAGCCTCGGGATCGCCGACCAGGAGGCCGTCTTCGAGATCCCCCGGCTGGCCGAGGGGATCGCCCGCGCCGTCCGCGAGATCCGGCCGGATACCGTGCTGACCCTCGCCTACGAGGGGGGGCATCCGGACCACGACGCGGTGGCCCTGGCCGTCCAACTGGCGGTGGAGGGGACCGCGATCCTGGAGATGCCGCTCTACCACGCCAGGCCGTGGACGGAGAGCATGGTGGTCGCCAGGTTCCTCCCCGGCCCGCCCGGGGGGCGCCTGACCCTGACCGAGAGGGAGCGGGACCTCAAACGGCGCATGATCGAGACCTTCGTCACCCAGGCCGAGACGCTCCGTGCCTTCCTCCCTCCGCGCGACGAGCCGTTCCGTCCCGCCCCCCCTTACGACTTCACCCGCCCGCCGCACCCGGGGCGCCTGCAGTACGAGATCTGGGGGTTTCCCATCGATGGGAAAAGGTGGCGGGAAACCGCGAAATCCCACCTTTCTCTGGCGTCTTCCTTGCACGTGTCGTCTCACGATGTTGGTTGTTGAAGTCGCCTACCCGTTCGCTCCCGTGGGTCCAGATGCCGTAGGAGGTGCCGAGCAGATTCTGCCCCTGCTCGCCGGGGCTCTCGGGCACCGCTCGGTCGTCATCGCCCAAGAGGGCTCGTCCTGCCGGGGGACGCTGCTGCCCATCCCCGCGTTGGAGAATCTGGACGCGCGGTCGCAGGCCGAGGGTCATGTCCACGTCCGGCGGGCTATCGCCGAGGCCCTGGAGCGGTTCCCGGTCGACCTGATCCATTTCCACGGCGTCGACTTCCCGGCCTATCTGCCGCCGGACGGCCCGCCGGCCCTGGCGACCCTCCACCTGCCGATCCATCTCTACCCGTCCGAGGCGCTCTTCCCCCGCCGGCCCGGGACGTGGCTCCACTGCGTCTCGGAGTCCCAGCGGCGGGACGTCCCGCCGGGTGCCCCCCTGCTGGGGACCGTGCCCAACGGGGTGGATCTCGCGGCGCTCCGGCCCGGCCGCCGCAAGCGGGAGCTCGCCCTCTGCCTCGGCCGGATCTGCCGCGAGAAGGGATACCACGAGGCCCTCGACGCGGCGCGGGAGGCGGGGGTGCCTCTGGTCCTCGCCGGCGAGGTCTTCCCCTACGAGGATCACCGGCGCTACTTCCGGGAAGAGATCGAGCCGCGGCTGGGGCCGGGGGCCCGCTTCCTGGGCCCCTTGGGGCTCGCCCGCAAGCGGCGCCTGCTGGCGGCGGCGCGCTGCCTGATCGTCCCCAGCCGCATCGCCGAGACCAGCTCGCTGGTCTCCATGGAGGCGCTGGCCTGCGGCACCCCCGTGGTGGCCTTCCGCGCCGGCGCCCTCCCCGAGATCGTCGAGCACGGCCGGACGGGCTTCCTGGTCTCGGACGTCCCCGAAATGGTCCGGGCCCTCCGGGAGGTCGCAGCGCTCGATCCCGCTGTCTGCCGCGCGGAGGCCGAGCGGCGCTTCTCCGCCGAGGCCATGATCTCCCGCTATTTCGACCTCTACCGCCAGATCGCGGCCCGGACCGTCCATGTTTGAGATCGAGGAAATACCAGACCTGGAGGCGTTGCGCGGCGAATGGTCGGATCTCTGCGACCGCTCTCCGCGCGTCACCCCGTTCCAGCGTCCCGAGTGGCTGATCCCCTGGGTCCGCGCCTTCCCGCCTGGAGAGCCGTGGGTGATGGCGGTACGGAAGGAAGGACGGCTGATCGCGCTTGCGCCGCTGCTCGTCTACCCCAACGAGGGGAAGCGGACCGTGGCCTTCTGCGGTGGAGGCGTCTCGGACTATTGCGACGTGGTGACCGATCCGGACGGCGAGGAGGAGGCCGTCGCCGCCCTCCTGGCCCATCTGGCGGCCCATCGGGACCGCTGGGATATGGCGGATTTCGAGCCCCTTCCCGGCGACAGCCCGCTCCTCCGGATCTCCCAGGGGTCTATCGAGACGCGGGACGTCTGCCCGGGGCTCGACCTGCCGGACCGGGTGGAGGATCTCCATGAGGTTGTCCCCACCCGCCAGCTCGCCAATCTGAGGAAATACCGCCGCAAGGCCGAGAAGCTCGGCGAGCTCCGCCTCCACGGCGACGGTTCCTGGGAGGAGAAGCTGGAAATCCTGCTTCGCTTCTACCTGGCCCGCCGGGGTGAGCAGGACGGGGACACTCTCCGGGCCTTTCACCGGGAAGTCGCGACCGGCTTCCACGCCCGAGGCGCCCTGGGGCTCCACCTGCTCTGCCTGAACGGCGATCCCCTGGCCGGCCTCTACGGCTTCCGGGAGA
>JAICSG010000125.1 GCA_025937035.1 Thermoanaerobaculia bacterium
CCTGCGGGCGCACCAGCCGGCTCTGCACCTCGTCGGTGCTCGGCCCCACGTACCGCCAGATGGAGCCCACCCGGGTGGGGTCGATCCGCCAGCGGACGGTGACGTCGGTCTCGATGTCGTTGCCGTCCCGCGTCTTGAAGCGGAGGTCGTCCTTCCCCTGGCGGTCGCCGGAGTCGGTCTGCGCGGTCATCACCAGGTTGCGCAGCGAGATGTCGTACTTCTTCCAGTCGTTGAGTACCGGCAGGAAGAAGTAGTTGGCGCCTGGATCCTTGATCTCGACCGAGCTGGTCAGCTTGTTGAACTTCACACCCACCTCGGTCGCCTCGGTGGTGTGGGGGGTACAGCCGGCGAGCGTGCCCGCGAGCAGCAGCAGGCCGCCGGTGAGGAGCCCAGGACGAAGCTTGGCGTTCATTGTTTTTTCTCCGGCTTCTCCGAGCTGATCCTGCCGAGGTCGGTGGGGTCTTCGGTGATGTAGATCGGTCCCCGGATGCTGTCGAGCAGGGCGAGGCCGCGGCGCAGCTTGAGGAGCTTGGCCGAGCCGGCGCCTTCGAGGGCGCGGTTGATCTGCTCGGTGCCGTTGGCCTCCGCCGACTTGATCAGCAGGTCCCCCTCGGCGTGCTTCTGGCGCTCGTAGAGGTCCTTGCGGGCGTCGATCTCGGTGATCTGAGCGTTGAGCTCCGAGCTCTTCACGTTGATCAGGTTCTTCCCCTCGGCGATCGTCTGGTTGAGGCGGGTCTGCACCTCGGCCTGCTTGGCGAGCTGCTGGTTGACGAGCACCGACTGGTCCTGGATCTTCTTCTGCTCGGTGAGCTTCTGGAAGGTCTCGGGGTAGTCGTACTGGCGGATCAGCACGTCCGCCAGCGCGAGGCCGTTGTCCGCCAGGAGCTTGGCCAGGTCGGCCCGCAGGGCGGCCACCTTGGCGAGACGCGTCTCGTGATAGAACTGCTCGGCCAGCAGATCGCCCAGGTACCGCTTGACCAGGAAGTCGGTGAAGCGGATCACCACCGACTCCTCATATCCCTTGCCGAAGCCGAACTTCTTGGCGACCTTGTAGGGGTCCTTGATCTGATAGAGGACCGACACGTCGACGTCCACGGGGTAGCCGTCGACGGTGGGCACCTTGATCGCCGGCATCTGGCGGTGCCCGGCGCCGCTCTCGGCCGGGCTGTCGGTGAACTCCACCACCTGGAGGTCGCGCGGGAAGGTATGGATCTTCTCGTAGCCGGAGACCTCGCGATGGTAGCCGGGGGTCACCGGCTTCTTTTGCAAGCCTTTGCCGGTGCCGTAGGAGATCTGGCGCACCCCGACCATGCCGGGCGGCACGTAAGTCATCACGCAGGCCCGCAGGAAGAACAGCGGCACGAGCACGAGCAGCAGGCGTAGGCCGAGCTTGCCGATCCGGCCCCTGAGCTGCTGGAGGAAGGGGGACTGCACGCGGAAACGTGGAGTTTTCAGGGATTCGAACATAGGGTTTCCAGTCTTGGAGGGTTCGTACTCATAAGTACGAAGCGCTGGGGAGAAGGTTGTGAGTAGCTGGATGGTAGCACGGGGGTCCGTGGCACGCCCCTTGCGGGTTCCCAGGGTGAATGGGCCCCGCGAGGGCCGGGAATGGGAAAGGAGAGCAGAGCATGCAGGTACCCCTGGAGATCTCGACCCGCTGGATCGATCTTTCCCCGCCGCTGGAGGCCGAGCTGCGCAAGCGCGCCGACCGGCTGGAGCGGCACAGCGACCGCATCACGAGCTGCCGCATCGCGGTCGAGCGTCCCACGGGCAACCACCACCAGGAGGGGGGCCCCTACCGGGTGCGGGTCGACGTCACCGTCCCCGGCTCCGAGCTGGTGGCGGACAAGAGCGACGAGGAGATCTACGCGGCCATCCGCGGGGCCTTCGAGGCCGCCGAGCGCCAGGTGGAGGCGTGGGCGGAGCGGCGGCGTGGCGAGGTGAAGAGCCAGGTGCTGCCGCCCGAGGGGCAGGTGGTCCGCATCTTCCCGGAGGAGGGGTTCGGCTTCATCGCCGGCCCGGACGGCCGGGAGATCTACTTCCACCGCAACGCCGTCCTCGATCCGCCGGGCTTCGAGAAGCTGGAGGTGGGCTCGCGGGTCCGCTTCGCCGAGGAGCAGGGGTTCGAGGGGCCGCAGGCGAGCACCGTCGCGGTGGCCGGCAAGGAGGAGTGATGCGAAGACCCCTGAGGGGCACGCATGTTGCAGTTTTTGAAAATGACGCCGGCTCCGGCGTCCGGTAAGACCAACAAGAAACGACAGCAGTAGAAGGGAGTTGCAGTATGGCGAATCGAGATCCGAGGGAAACCCTGATCGGCTGGCTCAACGACGCCTACGCGATGGAGAAGGGGCTCGTCCAGGTCCTGGAGAACCACGCGGACGACGTGAAGGACCGCCCCGAGATGTACCGCAAGATCGCCCAGCACCTGGAGCAGACCAAGATGCACGCCGAGCGCGTCCGCGAGTGCGTGGAGCGCCTGGGCGGCAGCGTCTCGACCGTGAAGACCGCCATGGGCGCGGTCTCCGGCTTCTTCCAGGGGCGCTCGACCGGCGTCTCGCCGGACGAGCTGGTGAAGAACGCCCTTTCGGACTACGCGGCCGAGCACTTCGAGATCGCCTCCTACCGGGCGCTCATCACGGCGGCCCGCCTCCTGGGGGAGAACCAGGTCGTGCAGGTCTGCGAGACCATCCTCCGCGAGGAGCAGGACATGGCCAACTGGCTGGAGCAGAGCCTGCCGAACGTCGTCCAGGAGTATCTGAACGTGCAGACCGCGGTCGGCGCCGGCGCGCCGGCGAACGTTCGCTACTAGCCCCTCTTTTCCTTTCCGGAAGCCCTGAGGACCCCTCGGGGCTTCCAGCTTTCCGGCCTTTCTTCCCCTCTCGACGCAAAAAGTGCACCCTTTAGCCAGCGGCCCCCGTTCGGACCAATGGCGGTACGGCGAAGGGCCTGCCGGAGAGGAGATGATCATGTTTCGAAAATTGTGCTCTGTTGCCGTAATCCCCGCGCTCCTGTTCCTGCTGACGGCCGGCGCCGTCCAGGCACGTCCGCTCCACAAGCAGGCGCCGCCGGCCGGCCTGCTGACCCAGGTCTGGCAGGGCTTGAGCGTGGCTTGGACAGGTCTGTGGCTCAAGGAGGGATTGGGCATGGATCCCAACGGCGGTAAGCCGCACGGTCCGGTCCCGAGGCCGTCGATGAAGGGAGAGCGGCCGAGCCCTGCGCTCCCAATGAGATAGCCGCCGGCAACGAGGACGCCGGTCTCCATCGCCGGCGTCCTTCCTCCCGGCATCTTGTCGGAAAGCACAAAAAAGTCGCACAATTCTCTGGGTGAGCTTTTGGGCTTGTCACCCAGAGGAGGGGCAGCGTGAGGTTTCATCCAGGTGAGGAGGTGCTGCGCAGTCTGGTGCCCTCCCGGGATGGAGCGGAGCCACGGCTGCTCCATCACCTGGCTGGATGTCCCCGCTGCCAGTCGCGCCTCGCGAGGCTCTTCGTCTTCCCCTCTCCCGCCCGCGTGATCCCGTTCCGTTCGGCGCCGTCCGAGAGCTACGACCTCGCCTTCGAGCGCAGCCAGAGCTTCGCGGCTAGGTGGAGCCGCATCCTTCAGCACGAGCGCGCCGAGGCGCCGGCCCTGTTGCGGGAGCTGCTCGGCCGTACCGGCAGGCAACGCGAGATGCTCCTGCGGAACGGCCTGCGCTTCCGGACCTGGGGGCTCATCGAGCTGCTGGCCGACCGGAGCCTGGAGGTCTGCATCGAGGACCCGTGGGGAGGGGAGGAGCTGGGGCGGCTGGCCCTGCGGATCGCCGACCTCACGGACGCTCTCCGCTACGGTGACGACCAGTTGGAGGACCTGCGGGCCCGCGCCTGGTCCCATATCGGCAACGCCCTCCGAATCCGGTCCGACCTCCAGGGCGCGGAGGCCGCCTTCCAGCGGGGCTGGAAACATCTCGAGCTGGGGACCGGCGATCTTTTCGAGCTGGCGGTCTTCCTGGACCTCCAGGCCTCCCTGCGGAGAAGTCAGCGCCGGTTCCCCGAGGCCTTGAGGCTCCTGAAGCGGGCAGTGCACCTCTTCACGAGGCTCGGCGACTCTCATCGGGCGGGCCGGTCGCTGGTCAACCTGTCTATGGCCCTGAGCTACTCCGGCCGGGCGGAGGAGAGCGTCCCCGTGCTGCACCGGGCTCTGGAGCTCATCGAGCCGAGGCAGGAGCCGCGCCTGCTCCTGAGCGCCCGGCACAACCTGGTCCTGGTCCTGACCGACCTGGGCCACTTTCTGGAGGCGCAGCGCGCCTACCGCGAGGCCCTGCCGCTCTATCGCGCTTTCCCAGACGCCTGGACCCAGAACCGCCGCAAGGGGGTGAAGGGCAGGATCGCCCGCGGGCTGGGCCAGACGGCGGAGGCCGAGGCGCTCTTCCTGGCTGCGCGCGACGGCTTTCTGGCCGAGGGGATCCCCTACGACACGGCGCTGGTCTCGCTGGAGCTCGCCCTGCTCTACGCCGAGCAGGGGAGGACCGCAGAGCTGAAGCGGCTAGCCGCCGAGATGGTGCCGGTCTTCGCCTCCCGGCAGATCCATCGCGAGGCCCTGGCCGCGCTCGCCTTCTTCCAGCGGGCGGTCGAGGCCGAGCGAGCCGGAGTCGAGGTGGTGGAGCGGGTCGCCGCGTTCCTTCGCGAGGCCCGGCACGCGCCGGAGCTCCGCTTCCAGGAGGAGGATTCCTAAGGTCAGGCCTCGGTGCCGAGCCGCGGCTGGGGGTTGCCGCGGGCCTGCCGCAGGCGGGCGGCGATCTCTTCGATCCGACCGACGGTGAGCTGCTCCATCTCCGCCGCCTGCTGGAAGACGATGAGGGCGGCCAGGATCTCGCGGTGGACCTCGCGAGCCCGGAAGACCGGGATCATCTCGGCGGCCAGGCGCTTGGTCTCCTCGGCCCGGTGCTGCCGGAGATAGACGGTGGCGAGGTCGAGCGAGACGAGCGCCGCGTCGAAGAGGAGAGTGCTCTCGACGAAGGCCTCGCGCACCTCGCCGAGGATCGTCTCGGCCGTCTTCAGGCGGCCCCGCGCGGCGGCGATCTTCCCCTCGGTCCAACGCAGGCGCAGCAGGTCGGAGCGCCGGCCCATCTGCTCGATCAGCCGCCGGGCGTCGACGATGAGCGACGCCGCCTCGGCGTTCTGTCCGGCGTCGTGGAGGCAGCAGATGAGGTTGTACTGATTGGCCAGCACCAGCCGGGGCTCGCGGAGGCCGTCGATCAGGAAGAGGCTGGTGCGGAAACAGTCCGCCGCCCCCTCGAAGCTCCCCTTGTACTGGAGAACCAGACCCTTAATCCCCAGGGCGCGCCCCTGCAGATGGGGCTCGTTGACTTCCCGATAGATGCCGATGGCGGCATCTAGAGCCTCGATCGCCTCCTCGAACCGGCCCTGGCTGCGACGAAGGGGCCCCTTCAGCTCCAGGAGGAGCGCCTCGTCGAGCGGATCGAGCCAGCCGCTGGAGAGATGCTGCTCGGCGGTCTGGAACGCCTCTTCAGCCTGCTGAAAATCCCCCTGCACGCGCAGGATGTTGGCCAGCCAGATCCACGCCCGGGCCTGGGCCGTCTCGCCGGCGGCTGGTCCATAGCCCGCGGAGCCGAGCTGCCCGGCGATGTCGATCGCCAGCCGCAGCAGATCCTCGGCCGCGCGCGGGTCCTCCTGGATGGCCTCGTAAGCCCGGTCGATCAGCAGCTCGAAGAAACCCCAGGTCTGGAACCGGGGATCGTCGATCATCAGGCGGCGCCGCTCCTGGGGCTCGGGCGCGATCTCCCGCCAGAGCCCGGGGGCCGCGGCCCGCTCGGCGGCAAGGCCGTGGCGGATCGCGGCGACCTCCGCGCGCTGGCTGTCGAGGAGGCGCCGGATCAGATCCTGGTAGTCCTCCTCCTGAGGAGCGGTCGAGGGAGAGGAAGCGGGGACCGGTGTCAGCGCCACCAAGCGTTCCTCGCAAGCAGGGCACAGGAGGAGATGACGCTGGAGAGCGTGGCTCGCGCCGTCCGGCAACGCGCCATTCAGATACTGCATCAGGGTCTCGCGATCAGGATGCGGCATCGTCTCCAGCGTCTCCTCCATGATGCTTAGAACACCGGGGCCCGCTTCAGGCTTCCTGTCCGCCGATCAAGGCCCCGGGTGAGGATTGCCGACCGGGCACATACCGGAGCCTTCCCGGTTGCTGGGCTTCGGGTCATGCCCCGGAGGAGGTCCCGGAGGTGCGTCCTTGAGCATCTCCCAAAGGTTCTTCACGGTCTCAATCAAGCTACGCGTAAAGAGGTTCGTTTGGACGGCTGAGCCGGCATTCAGGGAGGCACTCCGGCTCGGCGCCGCCTCCGCCGGCGGGAGCGTCAGGGCTCCGGCGGAGAGCGCGAGAGTCAAGGTGAGGGTACAACGATACTTACGGCTGAGCATAGATCTCCTTCCAAAGGCGGAGCCATCCCGGCGGAAGCCGTTTCGGGCTTCACCTTTCGGTACGCCAGGTTATTCGCAACCTGGTATATATACAAGGTACGAGAAACCACTGAAGTGTAGCCCAGGTCCGCCGGCCCGAGAAGAGTGGGGGAGCCTCGTTGGCCACAGAAGACTATGGTGATAAGATTAGTCACAAATGGAAGGCCCTTTGTGGCAAGGGGGCGAAAGGAGACCGACGTGAGCAATATCGAAAGCCGTGGTTATGCTCGTCCCGAGGTGCTGGTCTCGACCGACTGGGTCGCGAGCCATCTGCAGGACCCGTCGATCCGGATCATCGAGTCCAACGAGGACCCCCTCCTCTACCCGTCCGGGCACATCCCGGGTGCCGTCGAGGTGGACTGGACGCGCGATCTGAACGATCCGTTGCGGCGCGACTACCTCGGGCGCGAGGGGTTCGAGGCGCTGATGCGGCGGATCGGGGTGACCAAGGACACCACGGTCGTCTTCTACGGCGACCGCAACAACTGGTGGGCGACCTATGCCTACTGGGTGTTCCAGCTCTTCGGGCACGACAAGGCGAAGGTCATGGACGGCGGGCGGATCAAGTGGGAGAAGGAGGGGCGGCCGCTGACCAGGGACGTGCCGAGCTATCCGGCGAGCGAGTACCGGGCGTCCGAGCGGGACGACACGAAGATTCGCGCCTTCCGGGACCAGGTGCTGGAGCACCTCAAGTCCAGGAAGCCGCTGGTGGACGTGCGCAGCCCCGACGAGTACACCGGCAAGAAGCTTCACATGCCGGAGTACCCGAACGAGGGGGCTCTGCGCGGCGGCCACATCCCTGGGGCGGCCAGCGTCCCCTGGGCCAAGGCGATCAACCCCGACGACGGCACCTTCAAGACCGGGGACGAGCTCCGCTCGCTCTACGAGAACGACGCGAAGATCAAGCCGGGGGACGACGTCATCGTCTACTGCCGCATCGGCGAGCGCAGCAGCCATACCTGGTTCGTGCTCACCAACCTCCTGGGCTTCGACAAGGTCCGGAACTATGATGGGAGCTGGACGGAGTGGGGGAACCTGGTGGGTGTCCCCATCGAGCGCTGAAGCCCGTCCCGGGAGAGCTGGAATGGCAGTACCGGAAAAGTTGACCGACACGCTGGAGACGCTCGAGATGGTCCCCGACCGCAACGAGCGGATCCAGCTCCTGATCGACCTCGCCGGCCGTTTCGAGGAGGTGCCGCCGCGGATCGCGCGGCGGCCCTTCGGCGAGGAGCCCAGGGTCCCGGCCTGCGAGTCGGAGGCCTTCGTCTTCACCGAGGAGCGGCCCGACGGCACCCTCGACTTCCACTTCGCCGTCGAGAATCCCCAGGGGATCTCCGCCAAGGCGATGGCGGTGATCCTCGGAGACGCCCTCTCCGGCGCCCCCCTCGCCCAGGTCGCCCAGGTGCCGACGGACGTGGTCTACCGCGTCTTCGGACGCGAGCTCTCCATGGGCAAGTCCATGGGGCTCATGGGGATGGTCGGGATGGTGTCGGCGATGGCGAAGCAGCGGGCGGAGGGAAAGGGGGTCTGATCTTGTAGGGGCGGCCCTGTGTGGCCGCCCTGTCCAGCTTTGTCCCAAAAAGCACTTGACGTTTAGAGCCCCCCGGCGTAGATTCACCCCATGGCCGATCCGCAGCCCGCCCGACCCCGGCTCGTCCCTCCTCCGGCTCTCCACCTGCGGGCCATGGACAACCTGCGGTTCATCCGCGAGACCATGGAGGGGGCCGCCTTCTTCACGGCGGTCTCCGGCATCGGAGAGGTGGCGGTCGGCGTGACCGCGCTGGCGGCGGCCTGGATTGGATCCCGGCAGCAGACCACCTGGGCTTGGCTGCAGGTCTGGCTCTGGGACGCTCTGGTCGCCTTCCTCCTCACCACCGGCGCCATCGCCTGGAAGGCGCGCCGGTCGGAGCAGAGCCTCTTCTCCAAGCCTGGGCGCCGGTTCGCCCTGGGGCTGTTCCCGCCGCTGATCGCGGGGGCCCTGCTGACTCCGGTCCTCCTCTTCTCCGGCAACGTGGGCGTGCTGCCCGGGCTCTGGCTGCTGCTCTACGGCACGGGCGTGGTGACGGGCGGGGCCTTCTCGGTCCGCACGGTTCCCGTAATGGGCATGGCCTTCATGGCCCTCGGAGCCGTGGCCCTGGTGGCGCCCCCTTCCTGGCGGGACGCCCTGCTGGCCGCGGGCTTCGGCGGTCTGCACATCCTCTTCGGTCTCTTCATCGCCTGGAGGCATGGTGGCTAGGCGCGCCCTGAGCCACGACGACTCCGAGACGCCGGAGGGTCCCGGGATGGCCGTCCACGCCCCGGCGCCCCAGACGGCGCTCGACCTCGACCGCGTC
>JAICSG010000891.1 GCA_025937035.1 Thermoanaerobaculia bacterium
AGGATGAAGCCGAGCCGCCGGGCGAGATCGTAGGCCTCGCGGATCCCCACGTTCATGCTCTGGGCCCCCACCGGGCTGGTCAGATGGGCGGCGTCGCCCGCCAGCCACGCCTTGCCGTGGCCGAAGCGGCCGGCCAGCCGGCGCTCGAAGCGCACCGCCATCGACCAGACGATCTCGCCCAGCTCGGCCTCGAACCAGGGCGCCAGCTCGGCGAGCAGCTCGCTCAGCTTGTCCCGCACCAGATAGGGGAACGGCTCGTCCCCGACCTCCGGATACAGCCGGCTCTTGAAGCGGGGCTCCTCGAACCCCTCCCACTCGTCCACCTGCAGGCTCCAGCGGTAGCGCCGCCCTCCCAGCGGCCAGAGCACGCCGGTCTTCTCCCCGCTGAAGACGACGCGGGCCTCGGCCTCCGTGGGGCCGTCCGCCATCAGCTCGAAGACGGCGAACAGCTCCGCGGGCGCCATCTCGACATAAGAGGCCTGGAGGGCATGGCGGACGATCGAACGGTGGCCGTCGGCGCCGACGAGGTACTCGGGGCGCACGTCGAAGCCGTCCTCGGCCCCCGCGGGCCCATGGCGCTCGACCAGGGCCGCCGCGCCGCCGCCGCCCAGGTGGAGCTCGGCGAGACGGTGGTTCCAGAGGACCGGCACCCCTCGCCGCTTGAGCGCGCTCTCCAGCGTCCCCTCCAGGATCTGCTGCGGCAGCACCGCGACGAAGGGAAACTCCGCCGGCAGGGCGGTGAGGTCCAGCTCGGCCCGCCGGTCCATCCCCTCGTAGAAGGCCAGCCGCTCGATCCGGTGGGCCCGCTCCAGGAGCTCGCCCGCGAGGCCGGTCTCGTCCAGCAGGCGCAACGACTGGGGATGGAGGGCGAGGGCGTAGCTGCGGGCCGCTGGACGCCTCTCCTGATCGAGGATCTGAACCTGGACGCCCTGCTCCGCCAGGGCCAGCGCCGCCATCAGGCCGACCGGGCCGGCGCCGGCCACCAGGACCTCCGGCCGCTCCTGCGGGATCTGCTGGAGCTCCGCGCGTTCCATTTCTAGAGGTTGGGATGCGATCTTCATGGTTGGGCCTCGCCCCTACTATGCGCCCGGACCCCACGATTCGCCGCCACCCCGTGGGGCGGTCCGGAGGTAGTATGAGGCGCGACGACAGGGGGTGCGGGCATGAGCTGGATGATCTATGGCGCCAACGGCTACACGGGCGAGCTGGCGGCGCGCGAGGCGGTCCGGAAGGGGCTCTCGCCCATCCTGGCGGGACGCAACGCCGAGGCGGTGGGCCGGCTGGCGCAAGAGCTGGGGCTCCCGAGCCGCGCCTTCTCTCTGGGCGACGCCCAGGGGACGGCGGCGGAGCTCTACGGCGTCAAGGCCGTGCTCCACTGCGCCGGCCCGTTCCTCCACACCAGCGCCCCCATGGTCGCGGCCTGCCTGGCGACCGGCGCCCACTATCTGGACATCACGGGGGAGATCCCGGTCTTCGAGACGGTCCTGGCCCAGGGGGAGGCGGCGCGCCGGGCGGGGGTCGCCCTGCTCCCCGGCGTCGGCTTCGACGTGGTGCCGAGCGACTGTCTGGCGGCGCGGCTGGCCCGCGCCCTGCCGTCGGCGACCGACCTCTCCCTTGCCTTTTACAACGCGGGCGGAGGCTTCAGCCGCGGCACTCTCAAGACGATGATCGAGAGCCTGCCCCACGCCGGGGCGATCCGCAAGGATGGCAGGATCGTCCCCGTGCCGGTGGCCTGGGACGCCCGGGAGATCGACTTCGGCGGCCGGGCCGGCAGGCGCTGGACCATGACCATCCCCTGGGGGGACGTCTCGACCGCCTACCACTCGACCGGCATCCCCAACATCCGGGTCTACTCGGGAACGCCGCCGGCGCAGATCCGGCGCATGAAAAGGATGGCGCCGTTCCTCCCCCTCGCCGGCTGGGGGCCCATCAAGCGCCTGGCTCTGGGCTGGGTCGGCCGCAAAGTGACCGGCCCCTCCGAGGAGATCCGCGAGACCGCCAGGGTCTATCTCTGGGGCGAGGCGAAGGACGCCGCCGGCCGCACGGTCACCTCGACGATCGAGACGCCGGAGGGGTACCGCTTCACCGCCATCTCCGCCGTGGAGAGCGTGATCCGCCTCTTGGCGGGACGGGTGCAGCCCGGCGCCTGGACCCCTTCGAAGGCGTTCGGACCGGATTTCGTTACGGAGCTGCCGGGGGTGGTGGCGGGGGAGGTTCGGACGGGGTAGTCAGGAGCGCCAGTCTTCGAATTCCAGACCCTCGAAGCCCTCGAAATGGGTCCGGTTGAAGGTCACCAAAACCAGATCGTGGGCCTTGGCGGTTGCGGCGATCTGGCCGTCCTGAAAAGGAGGAGTCCTCCCGATCGCCGTCAGCCGTGCTCTCTCCTTCGCATGCCACTCGGCGGCAGCTTGATCATAGGGC
>JAICSG010000275.1 GCA_025937035.1 Thermoanaerobaculia bacterium
AAGAAGGGGACGAGCAGTGTATTCGTTCCGGTGGTCCGGTCGTAGAGGTAGAGGCTCCCCAGATCCCCTCCGGGATCGGCGGCGAGGTCCGGCTGGGTGCTGACGTAGGCCACGTAGCGGCCATCCGCGCTGAGCGAGAAGGAGGGCACGCTCCCTCCCCCGCCCGCGGTGGCCGCGCTCCGGGCGTGAGTCACCAGGGAGCTGGCGCCGGTGGCGCGGTCCCAGAGGAACAGGTTGCCGCTGGGGCCGGTCTCCCCCGGGATGAGGTCGGTCCCGAAGCTGTAGAACAGGAGATAGCGGCCGTCCGCGCTCAGGTATGGAAGCTCGCCGCTGCCGGAGCTCTGCTGCGGCGACCCGGCGGCGTGGCTCACCAGCGTGACCGTCCCCGCGACCCGGTCGTAGAGGTAGACGTTCGTGGACGAGCCGCTGGCCGGCGCGACCTGCCCGGGCACGAGGTCGGTGGCGGTGCTGGTGAAGGCGAAATAGCGGCCGTCCGCGCTCAGGCCCCCGGGAAACGATGTGCCGCTCGCGCCGCCGGGCTTGACCGCCGAGCGGGAGACCAGCACCGAGCTCCCCGCCTGGCGGTCGAAGAGAAAGACGTTCTGCCCGAAGACCGGGTCCGCGGTCAGGTCGTCGGCCCGGCTGGCGAAGGCCACGTAGCGCCCGTCGGGGGTCATCAACGGATTCCAGGACGAGTCGTCGCCGGCGGTCGCGGCCGTGCCGTTCCTCCGGCTCACCAGTTGGGAGGTCCGGGTCACGCCGTCGTAGAGGAAGACGTCGCTCCTCGAATCGAGAACCCTGTTCTGATGGTCCACCTGCCCCGAGACCAGGTGCGAGGCGTCGCTCACGTAGGCGATCCAGCGGCCGTCGGCGCTGACCGCCGAGGGGGCGCTGCCGCGGGCCGGGGTCGCCGAAGGGTCGGCCCGCACAGTGATGGCCTCCAGGGCTCCCGTCCCGGCGGAATAGGCGAAGAGATCCTCCGTCTCGTTGTTGTCCCGGAGCCCCGCCACCAGGTCGGTGGCGACGCTGAAGAAGGCGGCCACCCGGCCGTCGGCGCTGAGCGCGGCGTCGAAGGAGTCGCCATTGCCCCCCGTCCCGCTCCCCCCGGTGGAGGGGCTGAGCAGCCGGACGGCCCCGGAGGGGATGTCGTAGAGGAAGACGTTCCGTGGCCCCGGGCTGGCCTGCCCCGGGATGATGTGCGGGGCATTGCTGACGAAGAGGAGCGAGCGCCCGTCGCGGCTGAAGAGGGGGCTGTCCGGGTGGTCGGTGTACAAGAACCCGAGGACCGGCTCCACCAGCTTCAAGGTATTCGCCACGCGATCGAAGAGCACGAAGTTGGCGTCGGTGGAACCCTGATTCGGCACCACGTCCGTGGAGCGGCTGACGAAGGCGAGGTAACGGCCGTCGGCGCTCAGCGCCAGGGTCTGGGTGGGGAGCGGACGGTCTCCCGCCCGCAACGCCGAGAGGCGCGACCGGCTCACCAGCGTGGTCGTCTTGGCCGTACGATCGTAGAGGAAGGCGTCGGAGCCCGTGTTGGTGTCGACCTGGCCCGGCACCCGGGTGGGCGAGCCGCTCAGGAACGCGACGAACCGGCCGTCGGCGCTGAGGACCGCCCCGGAGCCGTCCCCCACGTCCTCCAGAGCACGCGTGACGCGGTCGTAGACCCGCACGTGGATCTGGCCCGACACGGTCCCCGTGAACGTCGCATAGCGCCCGTCCGCGCTCAGCGATTGGGCGGTCGCGGTGAGATAGGCCGGATCCGGAGGGGCGATCCGCGTGGCGGCGCCGGCGCTCAGGTCATAGAGATAAGCGGTCGTCTGGTCGAGATAGAAGAGATAGCGGCCGTCCTGCGAAAAAGCTTTCGGACCGTCGCCGGGCCCCAGGAGCCGGTTGGTTCCCTTGGTGCGGTCGAAGAGAAAGACGTTGACCAGTGAATCGGCGCTCTGACCGGGGGCGACGTTGGTGGCGGAGCTGGACCAGGCCACGTAGCGGCCGTCCGCGCTCAGCGCCGCGGCGACCACGCCGCCGGCAGCGGTCACCGGCGAGGCCTGCGACCGGCTCACCAGCACCGTCGTGCCGGCGACGCGGTCGCGGAGGAAGAAGTCGAAGCTCTTCCGCGGATCGTCCTGGCCGGCGACGAGGTTGTCCGCCGAGCTGCCGAAAACCAGGTAGCGGCCATCCGCGCTCAGGAGCACGGGGAAGAGCAGGGAGCTCTCGGCGCCGGTCGCGGTGTCGGAGACCTGATCGGGAGCGACCCGCGAGACCAGCTCCACCTGGCCGGCCAGGGCTGGAACCGACAGGATCAGCGAGAGAGAGCACACGACACCGGCAAGGGCGGACTTTACAGGCTTCAGCAAAATCGATCTCCTCGAGAGGTCTACGATTTTATCATTCTATCTCGGGCCCACTTTTCATGCAGATTTTGGTATAATCTCATCAACAGCTCTGGACCTCTTGAAAGGAGATCCGCGATGAAGCGCCTGGGAGTCGCGCCGGTTTCGGCGCTGTTGCTGCTCAGCCTCCTGTCCCCGCGGTTGGACGCCCAGACGCCGGGCGCCTCGGCCCGCGGCAGCTACAAATTCATCCTGGAAGACGAGCTGGTCAAGACCCTGGACTTCAGCGCCGTCAACGACGCGAAGGGCAACACGACCGGCGATCTCAGCTTCACCGACGAGGCGAAGATCGCGGACGTCGACGACCCCGAGGACCCCAAGGCGGGCGATCCGCCCCCGAGCTTCTACGTCAAGGCGACGCTCGACAGCCTGACGGTCGAGAAGAACCAGGCTCTGATGAGCGGAATGGTCCTGGACTCCAGCCACAAGACCTACATCGGCAAGTGGGTGCAGCTCGTGGTCGAGGACAACGGGACCAACCTGGAGAGGCCGGACCGCCTGACCTGGACGTTCTGCCTGCCGCGGACGACCGGCTGGATCCCTTCCGACGCGGAGCGCGACGGCGACGACGGCGCGTACCTGCACTGGTGGGCCACGGACGCCGAGCGGACCGACGACGTCGGAATCCCCTCCGTCGATCTCATCTCCAAGGAGGACACGGGCTGCCCGGTCCGCCCGCTCGGGTTGTACCCCTTCGCCGACCTGCTGAAATGGTCCGGCGATATCGCCGTCGTTCAGCCCTAGCCGGAGGGGCCGGCCTCAGGCGGGCTTCACCGCCGACTGCTGGCCGTTGCCGGGCGCGGTCATGAATTTGACCGGTCGGCGCGGCTCGAGGCCCGCCTCGCGCTGCCAGCCGGCCATCTCCGCGAAGGACCAGGTGCCGGCTTGGCTGGTGAGGGCGAAGTAAAGATCGAGCAGGGCGCCGATCTGCCCCGCCTGTTTGGGGGATTCCTGACGGTAGAGCTCCTGGATCACGTAGACCCCGCCCGGACGCAGGGCCCGGGCGATTCGCTTCGCCAGGTCGCGATTGGTGGCGTCGTCGAAGTGGTGGACGAGGTTGGCGACCAGGATCACGTCCCAGGCCTCGGTGCCCAGGTCCTCGGCGAGGACGTCCCCGGCGCGGTGGGTGACCCGCTCCCCCATCCCTTCTTCCGCGAGCAGCGGGGCGGCGTGCTCGATGGCGGCCGGGAGGTCCAGGATCACCGAGCGCAGCCCGGGGTGGCGGCGGCAGAGGGCGGCCGAGAGGAGGCCGTGCGAGCCGCCGATGTCCAGCAGGTCGCGCGCCCCCTTCGGCACCGGGGTCCGCCGCGCCGCCTCCGGCACCCAGGTCCCGGCCGTGGCCTTCATGCCGCGCTGATAGTCCCGCCACTCCTCGGGGCTCATCTCGTGATGGAAGGCGACCGGCCGGCCCGTGCGCACGTAGTCGCCCGTCTTCTCGATGTACCCCCACTCCCAGAGCTGCCAGAGCATCTTGTCGCGGAGCGACTGGGGGGAATCCGCCAGCAGCCACTTGCGGGCCACCGGCGCCAGGGAGTAGCGGCCGGCGTCCCAGCGCAGGTACTCGCAGCCGGCCAGGGCGTCGAGGAGCTTGCGCGTCGCTCCGGGATCGCAGCCGCAGCGCACCGCCACCTCCTCGGCCGGCAGGGGCCCGTCCTTCAGCACCTCGAAGACCCCCAGCCGCGTCCCCTCCATGATCGCCCGCGCCAGCAGCATGGCGATGTG
This sequence comes from Thermoanaerobaculia bacterium, assembly GCA_025937035.1. Taxonomy (GTDB): domain Bacteria; phylum Acidobacteriota; class Thermoanaerobaculia; order Multivoradales; family UBA5704; genus DATARR01. The sequence continues at coordinate 4,116 of JAICSG010000275.1, forward strand.
GGTGTCCAGCAGCGGCTCCGGCAGCAGGCCCAGCGCCTTGCCGAGCCGCTCGATGGGGCTCTGCGGGATGCCTCCCAGCTTCATGGGGTCTCAAGCTACCACGGTCCGCTCGGGCCTTGATGCCCGGGCGGACCCGTTTCTGCTACGCTCCCGCCGCAATGAAAATCCTGGTCACCGGTCACACCGGCTACATCGGCACGGTCATGGTGCCGCTGCTTCAGGCGGCGGGGCATGAGGTCGTCGGGCTCGACAGCGACTGGTTCGAGCCCTGTCTCTTGGAGGGGCAGCCGGTCGACCGCGCGGTCCCCGCGATCCGCAAGGATCTGCGCGACATCGAGCGCCGCGACCTCGAAGGCTTCGCGGCGGTGATCCACCTGGCGGGGCTCTCCAACGATCCGCTGGGCAACCTCGACTCGTCGCTGACCTACGAGATCAACGACGCCGCCTCGATCCGCTTCGCGCGGCTCGCCAAGGAGGCCGGCGTCGAGCGCTTCCTGTTCTCCTCGTCGTGCAGCACCTACGGCGCGGCCGGCGACGACTTCCTGGACGAGACGGCGGCCTTCAACCCGGTCACCCCCTACGGCGTCTCCAAGGTTCGGCTGGAGCAGCAACTGGCCGAGCTCGCCGACAATCGCTTCTCCCCCACCTACCTGCGCAACGCCACGGCCTACGGCGTCTCCCCCCGGCTGCGGGTCGACCTCGTGCTCAACAACCTGGTGGGATACGCGGTCACCACCGGCCGTATCCACCTGATGAGCGACGGCACGCCGTGGCGGCCGATCGTCCACATCGAGGACATCAGCCGCGCCTTCCTGGCCGTCCTGGAGGCGCCGCGCGAGCTGGTCCACGATCAGGCCTTCAACGTCGGCCGGACCTCCGAGAACTACCGCATCCGCGAGCTGGCCGAGATCGTGGCCGAGACGGTCCCCGGCTGCGCCATCACCTACGCCGAGGACGCCGGCCCGGACAAACGCTGCTACCGGGTGAATTGCGACAAGCTCCCGCGCGTCCTCCCCGCCTTCCAGCCGCAATGGGATGCCCGCCGGGGGGCCCGCGAGCTCCACGACGCCTACCGCGCGGCGGGGCTCACCGCCGAGGAATTCCTCGGCGCCCGCTTCATCCGCCTGAAGCGCATCCAGGAGCTGCAGAAGGACGGCCGGCTGGACTCGGCGCTGCGGTGGGCCGCCCCGGTCCCCGTGTAGGCGCCAGCACCCGCACCACCCACGTCCCCTTGGCGTTGCTGACCGCCGTCTCCTCCAGCAGGCGGCAGCTCTCCAGGAGGCGCTTGACGATCACGTCCGCCCGGCGCGAGCGGAAGGTGGAGACGATGAAGACGCCCCCCTCTTCCAGAAAGGCCTCGTAGCGGCGGACCGATCCCACGGGATCGTTGAAGTAGTAGACGCACTCGTTGAAGACGATCGCGTCCCAGCGGCCCGGCGGCGTATAGCTCTCGGCGTCCGCGGCGGCGAAGGAGGTCTTGGCGTCCATCCGGCCGGCGGCCTGGGCGATGGCGGCCTCGGAGAGGTCGACCCCCAGGAAGCGGGAGTAGCCGAGGGGGCGGAGATGATCGGCCAGCAGCCCCTCGCCGCTCCCCACGTCCAGCACCGAGCCGCCGGGCTTGAGATGGTGGAGGAAGCCGGCGATCACGCTGTAGCGGGCCACCTCGTCCAGCCGCCTCATGAAGTCCCAGCCCCCCTTGCGGTACTGCTCCTCCCAGGCCTCCTTGCCGAGCGGGGCGTCGCCGCGGCCGGTCGCCGCCTCGAAGGCGCGCACCCGCGCCGCCAGCCGGTCCGCGAACGGGAACCGGCGGCCGAAGAGGAACCGGTAATAGATCAGATAGACCG
>JAICSG010000443.1 GCA_025937035.1 Thermoanaerobaculia bacterium
CCTACTTCGCCGTGCAATACGAAGCCGGCCGGTCGATGAGCTGGTCCAGATTGATCCGCAGGAATCCCTGGCTGTCGAAGCCCAGCCAGCCGGTGGCCTCGGCGCATTTGCCCACGCCGGAGGTACAGGAGATGGAGTCGTGGCGGATGCCGGTGAAATCCTCAGTCACCGAATTCTCCTGAGTGGTACACCCCCAGAGCCACATCCCGGCGTCATAGCAGAGCGAGTACTGGAAGGCGGGGTCGCAGGTGATCGTGAGGTGCCGCGGGGCCTCGCCGGACGAGGTCCGGGCCGAGTCGGCCAGGGTCACCGCGACCTGCGTCACCACGTTGTTGGGAGCCACCGTCCGGGAGATCGCGATCACGTTGCCCCGCAGGGGATTGACGACGTTCTGATCCTGGGCGAGCGCTGGGCCCGCGGCCACGACGGACAGAGCCAGGGAGAGGAAGATACCAAGGTGCTTGCTCATGAGATGAATTCCTTTCGAAAAGCTCACTCTGGACGGGCTACTGCAAATTAGAGGCCCGGTCCCTGTCCCCGGCGCTGTTCACTATTTTCAGGTATTCAGAGGTGCCGATCCTGGCGGAAACCGGAAACTTTTCCTGTCCACCTAAGTATTACCGCCATGCGTTCTCCGGCCCTGGCCTTCGCGCTCGCCCTCTTCTCGCCCCTCCCTCTCGCCGCGGAGGCCCCCTCCGCCGGTCCGCCGCTGGAGGTGCGGCGGGCGGCCGGCAAGATCACGATCGACGGTAGGCTCGACGACGCGGCCTGGCAGCAGGCGGCCGTCCTCGACACCTTCTATGAGACCTATCCGGGCGACAACACCGAGCCCAAGGTGAAGACGGTCGTCTTCCTGACCTATGACCAGGACGCCTTCTACGTCGGCATCCACGCCTACGATCCCGAGCCGGGGAAGATCCGCGCCCCCTTCGTCCAGCGGGACAACATCATCGGCACGGACGACAACGTCGCCGTGTTCCTCGATACCCGGAACGACCGCCGCTCGGCCGTCGAGCTGCGCGTCAATCCGCGGGGCAACCAGGCCGACGCGATCTATAACGACGGCAGCTCGAACGAGGACTTCTCCCCCGACTTCTTCTACGACACGGCGGCGGAGATCACCTCCGATGGCTGGACCGCCGAGATGCGGATCCCCTTCTCCTCGCTGCGCTATTCCAGGCAGGAGGAGAACCACTGGGGCATCCTGGTCTGGCGCAACTACCCGCGCGACCAGCGCTATGGCATCTACAGCAGCCCCATCGACCGCGGCAGCAACTGCACGGTCTGCCACTCGCGCGAGCTCACCGGCCTGCGGGGCCTGCCCGGCGGCGGCCACTTCGTGGGCGCGCCCTACGTCACCGGCCAACGCCTTGGCGAGCCCAGGAACGGCCTCGGCTCCCCCCTGGAGGACCAGAGCGCCAGGACCGACCTGGGGGTCGATGTCAAATGGACGCCGAGCGCCAGCAACGCCCTCGACCTCACCATCAACCCCGACTTCTCGCAGATCGAATCCGACGTCGGCCAGATCGCGGTCAACAACCAGTTCGCGATCTTCTTTCCCGAGAAGCGGCCGTTCTTCCTCGAGCGGCTGGACCTCTTCGACACTCCGATCCAGGCGGTCTACACCCGCACGATCACCGATCCCAAATGGGGGTTGCGCGACACCGGCAAGCTGGGCGGCCTCGGCTACACCGTGCTGCTCACCCAGGACGAAGGGGGCGGCAGCGTCATCATCCCGGGCGAGACCGGCAACGACCTCGCGCCGCAGGACTTCTCCTCCAAGGTCCTGGTCGGCAGCCTGCGGCGGGACTTCGGCGCTTCCTACCTCGGCCTGCTGGTCACCGACCGCGAGAACGAGGGTGTGGGCGGTCACAACCGAGTGGCCGGCCCCGACTTCCTCTGGCGGCGGAGCCAGACCGATCAGATGACCGGTCAATTTCTGGTGAGCGACACCGAGACCCCGGACCGGCCCGACCTCTACTCCGGCTGGGACGGCCGCAAGCTCACCTCGCACGCCGGCCATCTGGAGTGGCTCCACACCGGCCGCGACTGGACCTGGCGGGCCACCGTGCAGGATTTCGGCGAGGACTTCCGCGCCGACGAGGGGTTCGTGCCGCAGGTCGGCTTCCGCCTGGGGCGCTATGCCCTCTACCGCAACTACTATCCGCAGAGCGGGCTCTTCCGCCGCGTCCAGCCGTACGTCATCACCCGCTACGTGGAGAGCCCGGACGGCCGGCTGCTCCAGCGCCAGACCGATACCGGCGTGCAGACCCAGGGGCAGCGCAACCTGTCGGCCGGCCTCGAATTCGACGTGCGCGAGCAGCTGCGGGTGGGCGACAAGATCCTCGAGCGCAGCCGCGCCACCGGCTATTTTCAGATCGATCCCGGCCGCCGCTTCTCCCGCATCGGCGGGAGCTTCGCCCTGGGCGAAGCGATCGACTTCGCCAACAGCCGGGTCGGCCAGGGGGGAGACCTCTCCCTCTTCGGCACGGTGAAGCCCACCGATCACCTGGCGCTCGACTTCAACGCCGACCGCCAGTGGCTGGACGTCAACGCCGGCGGGGGCTTGCGGGGCCGCCTCTTCACCGCTCAGATCGAGCGTCTGAAGGCCACCTACAACTTCACCGCCCGCGCCTTCCTGCGGGTGATCGGCGAATATCTCGACGTCGAGCGGACCCCGAGCCTCTACATCTTCGCCATCGACGCCCGGAGCGGCTCCTTCGCCGGCTCGGCTCTCTTCGCCTACCAGCTCAACTGGCAGACCGTCCTCTTCGTGGGCTACGCGGACGACCGGCTGCAGGACCCGTCCGGGGATTTGCAGCGGGCGGACCGGGCGGTGTTCATCAAGATTTCGTACGCGTTCCAGCGGTGAGGCCTTCGGGACGGGGCGGCCGCGCCGGGCCGCCCCTGCGAAACTGCCGGCGGGATCAGCTCACTTGCAGTCAGGCCCCAGGATCAGGCCGCCGCACATGGCCTGCGAGATCGGGGAGCTGGGGATATGGCACACCGCGGTCGGGCAGTACGGCCCGTCGCAGTAGGAGCCGCCGACGCACTCGCCGATGCCGCAGGACGGATCGAGCTGGCGGCACTGGCAGGCGAGCCGTGAGATGGCGGCCTCCGGGGAGTAGCAGACGCAACTGTCGCAGTAGCTGGTGCCGATGCACCTCCCCGGCCCGCACTCGCCGAACCGGCTGACGCAGAACATCCGGAACTTCCAGCGGTCGGAAGAGAACGAGAACGGCCCGAACCAGGAGGCTCCGCCGTTCACCGTGCCCACGTAGCTGCCCCAGTAGGTCTGCTGGATGTCGCCCGGATCGGCGTCGAGCGAGGCCTGCTCGCCGCCGGTCGGATCCCAGACCACCCAGTATTCCGTGCCGGCGGTGACCGACACGTTCGAGGTCAGGTCGGCGCCCTGCCAGCCGTTGGCCAGCGAGGTCGTGAAGGTGCCGGTGACGCCGAGGGGGGCCAGGGGCTTCGACGGGGAGCCGTTGTCGCTCGACCAGATCGCCAGCGCGTCGGGCTTCGCGACCTCACCGGTGTAGACCTCGATCCGGTGAACCGTCACCGAGGCCGTGGGGACCCAGCGGATGCCCACCAGGGGGCCACCCATGAATACCGGATCGGAGAAGTGGTCGTTGGCGTAGTTGTTCCCCTCGCACGGCTTCCGGCCGCAGATCATGCGGAACTTCCACCGCCGGTCGGGGAAGGAGTAGGGGCCGAACCAGCTGGCCCCGCCGGACACGCTGCCGGTGTAGCTGCCCCAGTAATTCTGCTGGATGTCCCCCGCGTCGCCGCTGACCGAGGACTGCTCGCCGCCGGAGGGGTCCCAGACCACCCAGTACTTCTGGCCGGCCGTGACCGTCACCGGCGAGCCCAGCGTCGCGCCCTGCCACCCCTTGGCGAGAGCGGTGGTGAAGGGGCCGGTGAAGCTCAGCGGCGCCAGCGGCTGGCCGGGGGAGCCGCCGTTGTCGCTCCACAGCGCCAGGGCGTTGCTCCCCACCTTCTCGCCGGTAAAGACCTCGATGCCCGTGATGGTGTTCGACACCGAAGCCGTCCACGAGATGCCCACCATGGGGCCGCCCATGAGGACGGGGTCCAGATAGTGGTTGTTGGCGTAGTTGTTGCCGTCGCAGGGCTTGTCCTGGCAGAACACGCGGAACTTCCAGCGCCGGTCGGTGAACGAGTAGGGCCCGCCCCAGGTGGCGCCGCCCTGCACGTTGCCCGTCCCGCTCCCCCAGTAGGTCTGCTGGACGTCGCCCGGATTGTTGGTCACCGGCGCCTGCTCGCCGCCGGCCGGATCCCAGACCACCCAGTAGAGATGGCCGGCGGTGACCTGCACGGGGGTCAGCAGGTCGGCGCCCTGCCACCCCTTGCCGAGCGTGACGTTGAAGGGGCTCGACCAGGAGAGGGCGGAGAGCGGCTGGGCGGGCGAGCCGCCGTTGTCGCTCCACAGAGCCACGGAATTCTGCACCGCCCGCTCGCCGGTGA
>JAICSG010001241.1 GCA_025937035.1 Thermoanaerobaculia bacterium
ATGCCGAGGACATGCTCCTGCGCTCCTACTACAACCACTTCTCTCCCGAGAAGACCTCCCCCCAGGACCGCGTGCGCAAGGCCGGCTACTCGCCGCATATCGTGGCGGAGAACATCGCCCGCGGGCCGTTCACGGTCGGCGAGGTGATGGATAACTGGATGCTGAGCCGCGAGCACCGCGGCAACGTCCTCCACCCCGCCTTCCGGGACCTCGGAGTGGGCATCGCCGTGGGCCGCAATTCGGTCGGCCTGACGGTGCTCTGGGTGCAGGACTTCGGGGCGCCTTAGGGCTTCTTCCGGCCCAGATCGTTCAGGATCAACGACACCAGCGCCGTCCACCCCGTCTGATGGCTGGCGCCGAGCCCCCGGCCGTCGTCGCCGTGGAAGTACTCGTAGAAGAGGATCAGGTCCTTCCAGCACGGGTCGGTGGCGAAGCGGCCTTCCGCGCCGTGGGCGGGGCGCCGCCCCTGGTCATCGGCGAGGAAGAGGTTGGCCAGCCGCCGGCGGAGCTCGCCGGCGACCTCGTTGAGATTCATCATCCGTCCTGAGCCGGTGGGGCACTCCACCTGGAGAGTGTCGCGGTAGAAGTGATGGTAGCGCTCCAGGGCCTCGATCAGCAGGTAGTTGCCGGGGAACCAGACCGGCCCCCGCCAGTTCGAGTTGCCGCCGAACATGCCGTCGTGGGACTCCCCCGGCACGTACTCGACGCGGCGGACCTGGCCGTCGAACCGCAGCTCGAACGGGTGCTCCAGATGATATCGGGAGAGCGACCGCACCCCGTAGGGGGAGAGGAATTCGCTCTCGTCCAGCACGTGGCGGAGCACCCGCACCAGCCGCTCCCGCGAGGGGATGGCCAGCAGGTAGATCGTGTCCTCGGGGTGGCGGGGGGACTCCATGAAGGAGATGTTGCGCGCCAGGTCCTGCCGGTTGCGCAGGAACCAGCGCATCCGCTTGGCGAAGCCGGGGAGGCGCCGGAAGACCACCTCCTCGTCGAGCGCCGAGGCGGCGAACAGGGGGACGATCCCCACCATCGAGCGGATCCGCAGGGGGAGGCGGCGGCCGTCGGCGAGCATCTGGTCGCAGTAGAAGCCGTCCTCCTCGTTCCACAGCCCCGTGCCGCCGAGGCTGTTCATGGCATCGCTGATCGCCACGAAGTGCTCGAAGAACTTGGAGGCGACGTCCTCGTAGGCGGGATCCTTGCGGGCCAGCTCCAGGGCCATGGCGAGCATTGTGGTGCAGAAGAAGGCCATCCAGGCCGTGCCGTCCGCCTGCTCCAGGGTGGCGCCGCCGGGGAGCGGATGGGAGCGGTCGAAGACGCCGATGTTGTCCAGCCCCAGGAAGCCGCCGGAGAAGAGGTGGTTCCCCTCCTCGTCCTTGCGGTTCACCCACCAGGTGAAGGTCATCAGGAGCTTCTGGAAGGCCCGCTCCAGGAACAGCCGGTCGCGATGCCCCCGCGGGGCGGTCATCTTGTAGACCCGCCAGCAGGCCCAGGCGTGGACGGGGGGGTTCACGTCCGAGAAGGACCACTCGTA